>JAHLFV010000117.1 GCA_018883625.1 Candidatus Treponema excrementipullorum | reverse complement strand
GTATACATTTCCGGCACCAGTGGCGTGGATTTAACCGGAGAACTTGTATGACCCAGTCTCCAGAGTATCCATCCCATCCTTCCAGTCAGGAGTACTTATCTGTTTTAAATCCTCGACAAAAAGAAGCCGTTATGCATCATGGGTCTCCTTTACTGATTTTGGCGGGAGCCGGTTCCGGAAAAACAAGAGTTATAACCACAAAAATAGCTTACTTAATCAGTGAAAAAAATGTGGATCCTTATTCCATTTTAGCTGTTACCTTTACAAAAAAAGCTGCGCAGGAAATGTCAGAACGGGCACATTTTTTGGAACCCAGAAGTTCTAAAGCCCATATACGGACTTTTCACTCCTTTGGTTCTTGGTTTTTGCGACAGTATTATCTGGAAGCCGGTATAGATGCCCATTTTACTGTATACGATGACGAAGACTCTGCCACACTTCTTCACAAAGCTTGTCCGAATATAACTCGGCAAGAAGCAAAACTTATGGCAAGTAAAATTGCTTTGGCAAAAGATTATTGCTATACCCCGGAATCCCCCGAACTCAGTCTCATGGATGATACAGGGCAGTTAGCTCTCATATATAAAGCCTATCAAGAACGGCTTAGCAAAACCGGTAATATCGACTTTGGTGACTTAATCATGTTACCGGTGTTACTTATGCGGGATAACGAAAAAATCCGTCAGCACATGCATCGTCGGTTTAGCGTCATCATGGTAGACGAATACCAAGACTCCAATGTTGCTCAATTTATGTTACTGCAAAATTTGGCCGGGCTCAACACTTACGTCTGCGTTGTGGGGGACGACGATCAGTCAATTTACAGTTTCCGAGGGGCAGAAGTACAAAATATTCTTACTTTTCCCAACCACTTTCCCGGCACACAAGTAATTAAACTAGAACAAAATTACAGATCCACTCCGGAAATTCTTGCTGTTGCCAATGATTCTATTTCCCACAATACAGACAGATTTGAAAAACAACTGGAAGCTACCCGGAATCCCGGAGATGCACCTGTTATAACATTTTTAGATAATCAGGATGATGAAGTAGCTTTTTGTGCCGATTTAATAAAAAAAAGTGCCAAACGGGGAGTTCCCTATCAAGATTGGGCAATTTTATACAGAACGAATGCTCAATCCATGGGTTTTGAAACAACTTTTCTCCATCAACAAATTCCCTACACCATAATCGGAGCACTGAAGTTTTATGACAGAGAAGAAGTTAAAGACATTTTGGCTCTTTTGGCACTAACGGCCAATCCCAAAGATGAGATAGCCTTTCGTCGCATAGTCAACAAGCCCAGTCGGGGAATCGGAGAAACCACCCAAGAAAAAATTGTTAAGTTTGCAAAAGATAACGAAAATAATCCCGAAATACAGGGAAGTTTTTTGGCAGCCTGCAAAGAAGGAGCAGGAGTACGTTCTGCTGCAAAAAAAAATCTCAAAGAATTTGCTTCCATGATGGAAACCTTTGTATCCATGATAGACATAAAACAGGATCTGCCTCTTATTGCCCAACAATTAGCTCAAGAAGCAGACGACCTTTTTGCCGGCTCTCTCCAAAGTACAGAAAAACAAAAGACCAGTACGGAATCGGCATCCGTCCCCATTTCTTCGCAGCAACACAAAACAGAAGAAAAACTTTCTTTCTTTATCCAGTATGTTTGTGAAAATTCCGGGCTTATTGAATATCACACAAAACAGGATGAAATATCCGGTACTCAACGAGTCATGAACCTGCAAGAGTTAGCTAACAGTGCGGTTTTATATCCCATGACGATGGATGGCCTCTTGGATTTTTTGGACCATGTGGAATTAGATAGAACGCTGGAAAACAGAGCTGAAGAAAATACTGATGCCGTTACCTTGATTACTGTTCACAATACCAAAGGATTGGAGTTTCCCCGTGTCATTTTAACCGGTATGGAAGACAACCTCTTTCCCCGCTCCAACAAGTATGCCCAAGAATTGGAAGAAGAACGCCGGCTTTTTTATGTAGGAGTTACCAGAGCTCAAAATCAGCTTATACTTACTTCATGCAGAAAACGACTTCGTTTTGGCCGAACGGAAGAAATGCTTCCCAGTATTTTTTTAACAGAAATAAAACCTCATCACGTAAAAATGTTGGGAGATATTCCTTACATGATGAGAAGTCCCCAACAGCACCAAGAAACTTCCCATCCCTTGGCACAAAAATGGAAAAAAGGAAAAACTGTTTTTCACGACGATTTCGGTTACGGCGTTGTCATTAACACCCGACTGGAAGAAGAAGAATTTGTAGTACTGGTACAATTTCAGACGGGTGGAGAAAAACAGTTTATGCCGGAATATCAAAAAGACATATTTCTTGTAGAAGACTGACATGACACCCATTGATATAGAAGCAGAAGAAAAAACACACGTTACCTGTTTTTTGGTTATCCCTTTCGGAGTGAATCCCCGGGAACTGGAAGGTTTAGTTACCACCCTTTCCATGAACATTGTGGGCACAAGTTTCTTGCCGGCACAGACAAGCTCCGGTAATATCAGTCGCTACGGAATCGGTACAGGTAAAGCCCAAGAAATTGCCGACACTGCACAGGAAGCACAGGCAGATTGCATTATTTTTGACGAAGATATTTCCCCTACCCGCCAACGAAACTGGGAAAAGCTTGCCCGTGTCCCGGTTTTTGACCGCCAAGAGGTGATTTTGCGGATTTTTGCAGCCAGAGCCCGTACAAAGGAAGCTGTTCTTCAAGTAGAGTTAGCTCAGCTTACATACTCCCTTCCCAGACTGGCTCATTCCTACGGAGATATGGCACGACAACGGGGTGGCAGTTACGGTTCCAAGGGTGCCGGAGAAACAAAACTGGAACTGGACAGAAGAAGTGTCCAAAATCGTATTGTGCAGGTAAAACGAAACCTGGAAAAAGTCGTTAAAGAGCGGGAAATTCAACGAAGCCGCCGGAGCAAAATTCCCTTACCCACCTGTGCCATTGTGGGGTATACCAATGCCGGAAAATCTACTTTGTTGAATGCTTTAACAGGTGCCCAAGTAACCGCAGAAGATAAACTGTTTGCTACTTTAGACCCCACCACCCGGCGGCTTTCTATCGCCGGCGGTACAAGTCTGCTACTTACAGATACAGTCGGCTTTATCAGCAACTTACCCCATACCCTCATTGATGCCTTTAAATCTACACTGGAAGAAACCTGCCGAGCTCATTTGCTCCTTATCGTTATAGACGCTTCCGACCCTGATGCTCCCCAACAGTATGATACCGTATGCAAAGTCTTGGAAGAAATAGGTGCCACAGAAAATCAACGATTGGTTGTATTAAATAAAACAGATCATATACATCAATCTGACATACGTCAGACTATTTTAGAAGGAAAGTTTTCTAACGCACTAAAAATAAGCGCAAAAACCGGGGCAGGCTTAAAAGAGCTCACCACTGCCATAAGTGAATTGTTGGCCGGTACCGAAACAGCATATTGTATTCCTATGGATAGACTTTCCTTGTTGACAGAAATCCGTCGCAAGGGATGCATTACAGAAGAGCAATGGCTAGACGAAGGAGTTAAAATTGCAGCCCGAATAGGAAAATCTTCCCAATTACAAGAACTGTTAGCTCCTTACAAAATTTAATTTACATTCCCCGGGATATTTGGTACACTTGCTTTATGGGATCGGGTTTTTCTTTAAATAAATTCTTGTACATTATTATTATCCTTATCATTGCAATCATCCTAACAGGGACAGTGGTAGCCTTTATTTCCGGGAAATCTCACATTGGCTCGGGAGTAAGAGTAGCAGAACCGGCTCCCCAAACCACAGACTCCTCGGAAGAAGAGCAAAACGTGTTTACGGCGCTGGGACAAATCAGAACTACCACTCCTTTCAGTGCCGGCTCAGACAAAAAAGTTACCGTTATTTTGGAGCCGTGGTTTTCTTACCAGTCAACAGATCCGGCTTTTAAGGAAGAGCTGATAAGCAAACGACAAAAAATCAAAAGTATTTTTATCAATTATTTTACCGGTCGGTCTTACGAACAATTGAGGAAAGACGGAGAAGCCTTGATAAAGCAGGATCTAACAAAGCAAATCAACAACGAATTAGTTTTAGGTACTATCGAAAAACTATATTTTGAAGAGTATTTGTTTTTAGAATAAAAAAAATGCAACTATTCTATATATTTTGTGTCAAACTAACAGAGATTTCTCTGGAGGTTTTATGGAGACAACTATGGCATCACCGGCAGCACAGGTCATTATAGCTATCATTCCCATTGTAGGAATTGTAATCGGCGGTACATTGATCTTTTTTTATTTACTATGGCGTCATAGGGAAATTTCTTTGCAAATAAAAGCCGGAACATATCAAGAGAAAAAGTTCCAGTTAAAGATTTTTTCCCTTTTTACCGGTTTAATTCTTTGCGGCGTAGGACTTATTTTGACCATAATGTTCTATATCATTCAAGGTTTAAGTTATTCCCTACTAGGTGGATTGGTTCCTTTAGTTATTGGACTGTGTTTAATACTTTTTTATAAGTTGTGTCCTGCTTCCATTGAAAAGGATGGAGAAAACTAGTTTCTGGCAGTCAGAAGCTGCAGATAAGAAAAAAGAATTACAACTCATTGCGAAAGCGGCAAAGGGAGACTCCCAAGCTTTCAGTCACCTTGTCGCAAGATATCACCGTCGTGTTGCCGCCTTAGGTATGAGTTTTTTTAAAAATGCAACAGATACAGAGGACTTTCTTCAGGACGTTTTCATTAAAGTCTATACAAAATTACACACCTTTCGGGGAGAATCCCTGTTTTCTACATGGCTTTTGCGAATAGCCTATACCACAGCTGTTAATTCCATAAAACGGCGACAGGAGTATTTACCCATTTCCGATGAAACTATACTTTTTGATAAAGACTACACCCCGGAAGAAAGGCAACTGAGACAACTAACCATAGAGGTATTGCAGGAATCTATAAAAGAGTTGCCGGAAAAACATGCTCTCTGTCTTGACCTCTATTTTTTTTATGACCTACCTTACAAAGAAATAGAAGAAATAACAGGGATTCCTCTGAATACCGTAAAATCTCATATTTTCAGAGCAAAAAAAATGCTCAAAGAAAAAATCGAATCAAAACTGTAAAAGGAGTTATATATGACAAAACAGTGCGAAAAAGTGATGAATAATTTTTTGGAATTAGACAAAAATCAAAAGCTTCCCCTGCACATAACAGCACATTTACTTTTTTGTAAAGAATGTCGCTCAAAAGTCAGGGTACTTACTTTAGCAGAAAAAACATGCAAAGCTCCTTTAAGTGTAGCTTTAGATGCTCAAAATGAATCCCTGTTACTTCTAATGAAAAAAATCGATGCAAATTATACTGCTCCCGAAATACCTAAGCTGTCTTTCCGTAAATGGATTATATCCGGCATCTTTATGATTTTGGGAATGTTCATGTATATTTTTACCTCAGCATTTTTATCTATCCGCTCTGTCGATATAGCTTTTTACATAGTATTTGTGCTCGCAATTTTTGCCTACTGTTCATTGTTTGTAGGAAGTAATATGGACTTTTTTGTAAAAAAAATAGAAACTCAAGACGTACATATTGCAGGATTAAAAACATAAAAATCAGATACCAAAATAAGAAAAACCCTTGCATAAGAGGCCTTTTCACTTTATTATAAACGGACAGGGCAGTGCTTAGCTTGCCCGATTCTTAATATCTCAAGGTTTTTGAATGTATACTACGTCTTTTTCCGGTTCTTCTTTCTCTGCATCTTTACATGAAAATTCAGGTATTGGAGAAGCCATACCTTGTGATATAAGAGTTCCCTTTTCTTTTGTAGCGTTTGGAGTTCAAAAACCGGTACAGGGATTTGCAGAAACAGCTCAAGTTATCATCGAAAAGAACGGCATTTTTAAAATTGCCGATGTTGTTGATCCCAGTCCGTTTCCTTTAGACATGTCCTTTAAACGATTGGTGGATTCCATCATCCATCCTACCGGTTGTTAATTTACTTTTTATAATTTCGTTATACCCTAGTACTGTTTTTTTCTTTGTGATATACTCCCAAGAATGAAACACATAGCAAAACATGTTGTCCGGTCTTATGAATGTGACTCTTATGGACACGTAAATAACGCAGTCTACTTAAACTATTTGGAATATGCCCGCATGGAACACCTCCATGCCATCGGTTTTGATTACAAAGGCATCATTGCCGCAGGTTACTATTTGTACGTTACCCATGTTGATATATACTACAAAGCCTCAGCATTTCTTGACGATGAACTGTTTATCGAAGTTTTTCCTGTAAAAACAAAACACGTTTCCGGCACAATTCATCAAATAGTCAGAAAAGCTGACGGTACAGTATGTGCGGAAGCTGATGTGACGTGGGCCTGCGTCAATCATGAAGGAAAACCTTGTCGTATTCCTCAAGAATTTATGGTAGAGGGGCTCTTGCCTGAATCCAACTAAATAACTATTATGGTACAAAGTTTTTAGGAGGAAACATGGAGATTTTAGGCAATTTGCACTTTTTAGAAGAGTTAGCTCTCATCATCAGTTTTATCAGCATTTTTGTTGTAGTGTATGGTACCTTTGTTGCCACGGGAGCTTTCATAAAAACTGAAATTGTCAGGTTCAAGAAAAAATACAATATACAGCGTCTCAGAGTATTACGGGCAGATTTGGGAACATACCTTCTCTTTGCCTTGGAATTGCTTATTGCTGCCGATATTTTGAAAACAATCGTAGAACCCGGTGTACAGGAATTGGGGATTTTGGCAGGTGTAGTAGTTTTGAGAACCGTTTTATCATACTTTTTGAATAAAGAAATTCTGGAAATAGACAAAGAACGCAGAGAACATCCAGAAATTTTTGAAGAAAAGTATTACTAAACAGAAAAAATATCTTCAATAGGAGTTATGCCGAATTTTTTTGCATAGCTTCTGGCACTTTCAACAAAGGGAGCCATATCTTGGGGGCGATGAGCATCTGCATTGCACACCACAGTGGCTCCTTTTTCTTTTACCAATTCCCAAAACTTGTAGTAAGGATAAGGTTGCCGAATCCCTTCACGACTTTTGACTGCCGTGCGACAGTTTCCCAAGCCGTTTATTTCCAAGGGTAGGCTATGTGCCATGGCAGCATCTATCACATGAGAAAAACAAGCCGCCAAGTCATCAGACCAATCTCGTCCACTGGCCATAATCAAATCGGGATGAGCTACAAAGTTAAACAAACCGCTTTCAATACCTTCAATAACACCGTCAAAATAGGCATGAACTTCCTTTTTTGTTGTCACTGTAGGTACATAGGGAAAATCCTTTTGGTTTGCCACCCAGTGGGGACCAAATACAAGGTAATCCGCTTGCCAATGTCCCCGTAGCTCATCCTTATACCAAGAATAATACCGCTTATCATACTCACACTCAAACCCTACGTAGATGGGAAAATCCGAACAGGAAGCCGCCAAACGTATGCCGTTTACGTAAAACTCAGCTTCATCGGCAGTCATACGGATTTCGGGCCAACAACGGCTGTCTCCGGCAGGATAAGGGCAGTGATCGGAAAAGCCCAGTGCCCTACACCCCACTCTTTTGGCTGCCTCTACATAGTCGGGAATCCAGCCTTCTGCGTGACCGCACAAATACGTGTGAGTATGAAAATTAGTAAACATTGATATTATACCTTCTCTAAAGCCTGATCTATGTCCTCAATAATATCACTTATGTGCTCTAAACCGCAAGAGAAACGAATCATACCGGGATTTATACCGGCAGCCAAAAGTTGTTGATCTGTCAACTGGCGATGAGTAGAAGAAGCCGGATGCAAAACACAGGTTCTGATATCCGCAACATGCACCACTCTGGAAGCCAACTTCATAGCATCCATAAATCGAACGGCAGCTGCCCGTCCGCCTTTAATAACAAAAGTAATAACTCCGCTAGCACCTTTTTTAAGATATTTTTGGGTCAAAGGATAGTCTATATCGGAAGGCAATCCCGGATATGAAACAGACTCGATTTTGGAGCTTTTTTTCAAATGCTGTGCCACCTCCAGAGCGTTTTGACTATATCGCTCCATACGGAGAGCTAAAGTTTCCAAACCTAAATTCAACAAAAATGCTCCCTGAGGGGTTTGATAACAGCCAAAGTCTCTCATCAATTGCATTCGGGCTTTAATAATAAAGGCCATTGCCCCGAAATCCCGTGTATACACTACGCCGTGGTAACTTTCATCAGGGGTGACAAAATCAGGAAACCGAGGACTGGCGCTCCAATCAAATTTACCACTGTCAACTATTACACCACCCATCTGTATTGCATGACCATCCATATATTTTGTAGTGGAATGAATAACTATGTCTGCTCCCCACTCTATAGGTTTACACAGAATGGGAGTTGCAAAGGTACTATCCACCACAAGGGGAATCTGTTTTTCGTGGGCGACTTTTGCAAACAATTCCAAATCTAAAACCCGCAAAGCCGGATTGGCAATAGTTTCTCCAAAGACCAACTTTGTATTATCTTTTATCGCATTGCGCAACACTTCTTCCGAACTGTCGGGAGCCACCCAAATACATTCTATTCCTAAACGGTTTAAAGTTACAGACAATAAATTGATCACACCACCGTAAATTGCAGATACAGCCACCAAACTGTCCCCGGCTTTGCACAAATTCAACACAGTACACAACACGGCAGACTGTCCGCTGGAAGTAAGCATTGCTCCCACTCCACCTTCCAAAGCAGCAATCTTTTTTTCTACCGCATCACAGGTAGGATTTGCAAAACGGGAATACATATATTCTGTAGGCATATCGAATAACTGGGCTATATGTTCCGTTGAATCAAAGCAATACGTTGTACTCTGAACGATAGGTACAACCCGAGGTTCTCCGTTTTTTGGGGTATACCCTTCATGAAGACATTGTGTCTCTATTTCCATATACGACCTCTTTTTTATATTGATTACATGTTACCATAAAAAATAAGCCTGCTTTTGGACTTTCAAAGACCCAATCAGCAGGCTTATAGTAGTCACAGGCAGTTATCAGACAACTCCCTGAGCCATCATTGCTTTGGCAACCTTTAAGAATCCGGCAATATTTGCACCTACTACGTAGTTACCTTCTACACCAAACTCTTTTGCGGCAGCGTAAGCGTTATCATGAATATTTTTCATAATACTCTTTAGTTTTTCGTCTACTTCTTCCCGACTCCAAGACAAACGAATGGAGTTTTGGCTCATTTCCAAACCGGATGTGGCAACACCGCCGGCATTGGAAGCCTTTCCCGGAGCAAACATTACAGAAGCTTTTTGGAAAGCGGCAATAGCTTCCGGAGTAGAAGGCATATTTGCACCTTCAGCTACCAACATAACACCGTTGGCAATCAAAGCTTTGGCTTCTTCTTCATTCAATTCGTTCTGTGTAGCACAGGGGAAAGCGCAATCACATTTTACAGACCAAGGACGGGCACCGGCTGTATATGTAGCAGAGGGATATTTTTCTGCATATTCCTTAATTCTTCCCCGCTTTACGTTTTTCAGCTCTTTTACAAATTCCAACTTTTCTTCTGTAATTCCGTCAGGGTCATAAATAAATCCTGAAGAATCAGACATAGTAACTGGTTTTGCCCCTAATTGTAAAAGTTTTTCTACACAGAACTGGGCAACGTTACCGGAACCGGACACAGCACATACCATACCGTCCAAAGTCTTATTTTTAACGGCCAACATATTCTGAGCAAAATATACAACACCGTAACCGGTAGCTTCGGGACGGATCAAAGAACCGCCAAAGGTCAAAGCCTTACCGGTCAATACACCGGTAAACTCATTGCGGAGTCTCTTATACTGACCAAACATGTAACCAACTTCCCGGCCACCTACACCGATATCACCGGCAGGAACGTCTGTATCTGCACCGATGTGACGGTTTAATTCTGTCATAAATGACTGACAGAAACGCATAACTTCTGCATCACTTTTTCCATGGGGATCAAAATCGGAACCACCCTTACCACCACCCATAGGCAACGTAGTAAGACTGTTTTTGAATACCTGTTCAAAACCAAGGAATTTCAAAATACTCAAGTTTACGGAAGGATGGAAACGGATACCCCCCTTGTAAGGTCCGATGGCACTGTTAAACTGAACACGGAAACCACGATTTACATGAACTTTTCCTGCATCGTCAGTCCACGGTACTCTGAACATAATAACACGTTCCGGCTCAACCATTCTTTCCAAAACAGCGTAAGTCTCCAATTCCGGCATTTTATCAACTACAGGTTCCAAAGATTCCAAAACTTCCTGAACAGCTTGGAGAAATTCAAGTTCTGTGCTGTTCTTTGCCTGCACACTTTCCCAAACTCGTTTTACATAAGCATTTTTCATATGTATAACTCCCCATTGAATTAAATTTTACTACAAGGACTTTAGTACATATTTAAAAAAAAATCAATATTTTGGGTTTTTACACAAAAAGAAAATTTTAACTTGTTGATATCAGCATCTTCCTGTACATTCAAAAGCTTTCAATCTTTTTCAGACATAAAATTATACTTTATACCGCATTGTCTTAAACAAAAAAAAATGGCATTATACTTGAGGCGGTTTACATGGAACAAAAAAAAGAAAACCCGGTGTATATAACGGAACAACTTATAACGTATATAGGAAACAAACGAGCTTTGCTGGATTTTATAGCACAAGGAGTTACCTATGTACAAAAAAAACTGGGAACAAAAACATTATCCATGGCCGACGTATTTTCAGGTTCGGGAATTGTAGCCCGATTTTTCCGTCAATATGCCCACAGCCTATGGACAAATGATTTAGAACTTTATTCTCTGCTGATAAATCAATGCTATCAAGCAAATCAAAGTGAAATCAACTTGGTACAGTTACAGGATATATACCGGGAATTGATATATAAGGTGGAAAGCCAGTCCCCTGTTCCCGGATTTATCAGCGAACTTTATGCGCCCAAATCAGACACACACATACAAAAAGGGGAACGCTGTTTTTACACAAGACAAAACGCCCTTTACATAGATACCGTCAGAAAATACATAGCAGAGGATATTCCTTCTTCCCTGCAACCGTTTTTTATTGCTCCTTTACTGTCCCAAGCTTCTATCCACGCCAATACGGCAGGGGTATTCAAAGGATTTTACAAGAACAAAGAAGGTATAGGACAGTTTGGCGGAACAGGAAAAAACGCTTTGGAACGAATTACCGGAGCAATACAACTTCCCTTCCCGGTTTTCAGTAATTTTGAGTGTCAGCACTATCACCTGCAAAAAGAAGCCACAGCCATGGCAGAAAATATACCGGAAATCGATGTGGCATACCTGGATCCGCCATACAATCAGCATCCTTACGGTTCCAATTATTTTATGCTTAATGTAATTGCTTCCGGCACTCCCCCGGACAGCAACCGCATCAGTACCGTATCGGGAATACCACAAAACTGGAACCGTTCCGATTACAACAAAAGCCGCACTATTTTACCCACCTTTTCCGCACTGCTAGAAAAACTGCCGGCAAAGTTTTTGCTGATTTCTTACAGCTCAGAAGGATTTATTTCCCCTAATCAGATGCACACGTTGTTGGAAAAGTATGGAAAGATAAAAAGATTGGAATATCAATACAATGCATTCAGAGGATCTCGGAATTTATCCCAAAGAAATAAGTACGTAACAGAATATCTGTACATTGTGGAGAAAAATTGATGATAAAGTATGGAACAGCAGTCTTTTTGGGAATTATATTTTGTCTTGGAGTTATTTTTTCTCAGGATATGCCCGTACGAATTGCAGAAAACCTTTATTTAGTTAAGGTAGGAGTTTTTCCCTGTGGCAAAGAGCCAAAACAAGTAGTTTTTTCTCCCGACAATCGGTATATTTTTTTACCTCTTCTTAACGATAAGGGCGTTGATATTTTTTCGGTGGCAGAAAAAAAAGTGATAACAAGGTTATCAACGGCAACTGCAGACAAACTGGGATATACAGAAGGACTTTTTATTCCCGAAAAACATGCTTTTTTTGTATCACAAATGACAGACAACTCAATTCACGAATTTCAATATCCTGAACTTACGTACAAAAGAACCATTGCCACACAGGGTGAATGGTCAAAGTTTATGGCATGGAACAAGGAAAAAAATATTGTTGCCGTGTCAAACTGGGTGTCAAACAATCTGTCACTGATTGACTATACCACCGGAGAAGTACTCCGTTTAATTAAAACTCAGGCTGCCCCCCGGGGAATTATCTTTACCGATAAGGGACAAAGTATCATCTCTTTGGCTTTTGACGGAGGAGCCATAGAAAAATTTTCTGTTTCCACAGGACAGCTTTTAGCTTCAATCCATATAGAAAAAGCTGCCATGCGACACATTGTTTTAGACGATGACGAAACTACAGCCTATATCAGTGATATGTTCCATAAATCCATTTATCAGGTTGATTTGGAAACTTTTTCCATAACAAACACAACAAAAGTTTATACAAACCCTAATACCATTGATTTATTGGATAACAGATGGCTTTTTGTTTCCAGCCGAGGCCCCAATAATCCTATAGATTATACTCTGCCAAGTCCCGTAAACGGAAAAATTTCCGTCATAGATACCTCCACTATGGAAACCGTTGTATCTTTTGAAGGCGGCAATCAGCCGACGGGTCTTGATATTTCCGACGACGGAAAGTTTTTCTGTTTTTCAAATTTTCAGGACGGCAACATACAACTGTACCGATGTATGACAAAGGCACAACTCCGTAACATAAAAAAATACACGGTTATGTTGGAATAGTTTTATTGTACTTGGCAGATCAAAATTCCCGTAGTATACTTTTTTTATGAAAAGAATCATTATCATAACCGGGGCCAGCTCCGGTATCGGCAGAGAATTTGCGCGACAAATTATATACAAGCGAACTTTTGACGAATTGTGGCTGGTTGCCCGACGGCAGGACAGACTGGAAGAAGTTTCTGCGGAAATCGAAACAACGTTAAAAGAATCATTATCCGACACAAAACAAAAAGTCCGTTTTTTTTCCGCAGATATAACAGGAACAGACGGAATGGATTTCTTTTCCCGACTGTTCCAACAAGAAACAAAAGACTCCGGGGAGTTTGTCATAGATACACTCATAAACAATGCCGGGTTTGGTACCTACGGCCCCTTTGCAGAAACACCGTTAAACCGAGAATTGGAAATGATAAACTTAAACTGTACCTCTCTTACGGGAATCTGCGGAACAGCTCTCCCCTATCTTGCAAAGGGAAGCAGCATAATCAACGTATCCAGTTTGGCTGCCTTTTCTCCGTTAGGCAACTTTGCCGTCTATGCAGCCACCAAAGCGTACGTATACAGTTTTTCTTTGGCTTTGGCAGCAGAATTGGCAGACAAAGGCATACATGTTATGGCATTGTGCCCCGGTTCCGTTTCCACAGAGTTTGCTTTAGTAGCCTCTAACGGAGCACGGCAAGAAGTTAAAGGAGGAAAATCGGTAGTAAAACTGGTTGCCCATGCATTACGTTGTCAAAAAAAAGGCAAAAAAGTTGCATTGATGGCACTAAAATGGAAAGTCAGTGCTTTTTTGAGCCACTTTGTAGGAAAATATTTTTATGCCCGATACACGTACTTGCATGAAAAACGCCCCTACAGACAAGACAGGTAACAAGAATTACATAAAAAAGTCCGTGTTATGATTCTTTATGTAAATCTTAACACAATCTTAACATTTCGTATAACAAATCTTAACACAGTATTTATAAGATGTTGCCATCAAAAGGGTTGTTTCCAAATCCTTGATGTGGTAAATTATCTATAAATAAATATAAGGAGAAACAAGATGAAAAAAATGGCAAAAGTATTCGGTGCTGCAGTTTTGGCAGGAGCATTGGTATTTTCTTTCGCAAGCTGTGCAACTACACAGGAAGCTGCACCTGCAGAAGAAACAGTAGTTGTTGAAGAAGCAGTACCCGCTGAAGAAGTTGCACCTGCAGAAGAAGCTGTAGTTGTTGAAGAAGCTGCACCTGCAGAAGTAGCTCCTGAAGCAGCTCTGTAATTTGTAGAGTTGCGTTGCTGAAAGGTCTGCTTTCTTTGTGAAAGCGGATCTTTTTTTTTACTGTTGTACATTTCCGTTATTTTATATACAATCTCTCAGATGTAGCACTCGTGTATAGTGTTAGCAATTGCCTATGGTATTGTGTTATGGCAAATGTCCATCCGGCTTTTTTCAGGTTATATTCCTAAAAAGATATGCATAGATAACTGTTATTGCAGAAAGGAGATTGTAATGATACGAAAACAACTCATGCTTTGGAGTTGTCTGTTTTTGTTTATTGTATCCTTGGAATCACAGGAATCAACCGCTATCGGTACCGTCCCCTCTTTTAACGGGAATCCGCTCCAAGTAACAGAGTACGCAGAAACAGAGACTTCTCAGTCGGTTTTGCTGTCCAAAATGTTTTTTTCGGAAGGTAAGATTATTCAAAAAGACCAATTTGCTCCTGACGGTTCTCTGCAAAGCAGCATAGAGTATGTGTATGCCCCGGAAAACCTTTTGATTGAAATAAAGGGTGTAAGTCCTCAAGTTGACACTCAAAATGTGGGAGAACAACTAAAGTGGAAATATACCTATACCTATAACGATCAGGGACAAGTCGTTTCAGAAACTTCTTGGAATGCCCAAGAACAACAGGAATGGACAAAAAGTTCTCTGTATTCCCCCCAGGGATTATTGGTGACCCAAAGAACGGTAAAAGCTGACGGTACTGTTACATCACAAATCAATTATTCTTACAACACAGACAGTACAAAAGCCAGCGAAGAAACCCTCTACGGAGACGGAAAACTTCTGAAACGAGTTGTATTTGAATATAATCAAGACGGAACGGTTGCCAAAGAATTACACTACGACAGTGCCGGACTTTATGAAACCATCGCCTACACGTATGCAGACGGACAAATTGTTTCTATGGGACGCTATAGTTCTGAGGGAAATTTAAAAGAACTGCAACACCGATTCTATGAAAACGGAAATCTTATAAAAACGGAAACCCACAATTCAGAGGGAGTATGCGTAGCTCAAAAAGAATTTGGTTGGGATGACCGGGGGAATATGCTTTATTCCAAAACAGGAGGAAGCATAACCCGATGGGAGTTTATATACGGAGAAGAATAAGTGGCATCCATTATATTGGTAGAGGATAACACATTAATTAGAGAAGCCGTTGCAGGCTATTTACAACTTGACAACCACCAAACAATAGAATTCGGTTCCGTTCAGGGAGTAATGGAAACCGTAGAACGAAACATAGCAGACTTAATTATTTTGGACGTCATGCTACCCGACGGAAGCGGCTTTTCCTTGGCAAAATCCATACGAAAAGTTTCCGATATACCCATTATTTTTCTTACCGCAAAAGACAGCGAATCAGACAGAATCTTAGGCTTTGAATTGGGAGCCGATGACTACATCTGCAAACCCTTTTCTGCAAAAGAACTGGTTTTACGGGTGCAAGCTCTCTTACGGCGCTTTGACACCACAAAAAAAGCAAAATCAGACAGTCCCTCCGGTTTATGGAAACTGGATAACAGCGTTGCACACCTTGATACAACACAGCATTCTTTAACTATTGATGACAAAAATGTGTCCCTTACCGGTGCAGAGTGGAAAATACTTGTATATTTAGCTTCAAATTGCGGACAGGTCATTTCCCGAGAACAAATACTTTCAGAATGCTTTAATTACTTTTTTGAAGGCTCAGAAAGAACCGTTGACACCCACATAGCCAACCTGAGAGGCAAATTGGGAGGCGGGTGGATAGTGACCGTTCGGGGCTTTGGATATAAATTTCAGGGTCAGTATCTACAGGAAGACTAATGAAAACTTTTTTCGGTAAAACTTTTTCCGGGTACATTATAACATCTTCCATATTGCTGATTATTATGGCATCGATTTTTTCTGCGGCTATCCGTTCCTCCATAAGCAGCTGGAATTTTGACAAACAAACGGAACTGAAAAATCTTCTGTTGCCTATTATTTCTCAAAATTACAGACTGAAAGGAAGACTGTCAGAAGCCTCTTTGGAAGAAGCCTTGTATCCCTACGTTACCGACTCTTTATACGTCTATGTTTTTGACCAAAACAAAAATCCTGTGTTATTGATGGAGCAAGCCAAACGAAAAAATCTACAGGAAGTTGAAAAAAACGTTGGCCCATTGAACTCCTTTTTATCTCTTAATCCTCCAACCCCCATTATGGAAGGCGATACGGTTATCGGATATGTGGCAGTAGACAGTGTTGACTTTTTGGCATACAAAACAAATCAAATATTTTTATCAACCTTGGAAAAAACATTATTTTTTGGTGCCATTGTTGCCCTTTTAAGCGCTTTAGGCTTATCGTGGTTTTCATCTTCCGTGTTTTCAAAAAAAGCCACCGCCCTTTCCGATGCCATAACCTCTCTTCATTTGGGACATCAGCACATCCCTTTTACCGGTATACAGGAGTTTGACCAAGTTTCCCAAGCCGTTATTCGGTTGCAAGAGCGGCTCACTAAGGAAGAATCATTGCGAAGGCAGTGGATGCAAGATATATCCCATGACTTACGGACACCGCTTACAGCGGTGAAAATGCAAATAGAAGGCATGAAAGATGGAGTTTTAAAGCCGGAAACCACCAGAATGGAAATGCTGTATTCTGAGTTGAACCATATAGAACGGCTTGTGTGCAACCTACAGGATTTAAGCCGCTATGAATCCCCGGAAATGACTATCCATCCTACCTTGATAGACCCCAACAGCTTTATTACCGAACTTTCAGACAGATTTATGCTGATGGCGGAGCAAAAACACATAGCTTTTATTCCTTCAGTTGATTGGGATTTCCATGAATACTCCGGCTTTATAGGAGACGTGCTGTTACTGCAACGGTGCATTTCCAATATTATTCAAAACGCTTTTCAACATACAGAAGAAGGCGGTTTTATTATCTTTTCTATCAGTAGCCCTCAAGCTGATAAACCGCAACAACCGCCGGTAGTATCTATTGAAGTCCGTAATTCCGGCAAAATAGCAGAAAAAGACATTCCTTTGGTTTTTGACAGACTGTACCGCTCCGACAAATCCCGCAGTACAGAAGGCAACGGTTTGGGGCTTTCTATAGCAAAGGCAATAGTCAATCTTCACAAAGGACACATAACTATTGCCAACACCACCTCTGAAAAAACTCCCATGGTACAGGTTTTAATTCAGATTCCTCTCACGGAAAGTTTGTAGAGCTAACACTTATCAGGTAGAAGAAGCTCTGAACAAAACTCACTTTGCCAAAGATTTGATAGTTTCTATAGACAAATTCGTATACCGTGCAATGGTTTCCGGTTTCAAACGGTAGTGTCAAGAATTTTGCGCAAAATGGTTTGCAGCTCCTGGTATAAATGAAGTCAGCCAGCAATGGAGGCGTCCTCAAGGTCATCCTCCAGGTGCTTCAGTTCCTGTCAATAATCGTTCGCAATTTAGTTCGTGAAAAAAGCCTCAAAACCATCATGCTACGTTGAACAAAATCTCCCTTTGAACTTTTATCAACCCGGCATACATATAACTCCTATCCGTTTACCAGTCCTCCGAATATTCAAGCAAGTAACTTGTAATCAATCTTATGTAACTGTCTGTAGACGGGAAAATACCGACCACAGATGACCTTCTTCTAATTTCCCTATTAAGCCGCTCCAAAGTGTTTGTACT
>JAHLFV010000008.1 GCA_018883625.1 Candidatus Treponema excrementipullorum | reverse complement strand
AAACATAACTATACACATTACCTTTGTAATATCGCTATAAAAATTTCGAAATAGGTCAATATAGTTGCCACCTAGAAGGAAAATTACATTAACTCATTCCATTTCCAGTCTCAACCTTTCAGCAATTTTACCCATTCTAAGGATTTTTATTTTGTTCAGACACTATTCCACACGCCTGGTTGAACACATTGCCTAACTATTCACACGTATTTAATTTTTTAAGACACATTAAATACATTCAATTTTAATAAATATCCAAAATTACTATTCTCTTATTTTTAAGTCATAATAAATCTGTAATTTTTCTGCTTCTACTTCAATATTATACCCTGCCTGTGTTATAGCTTGACTCTGATCGCTCTTTTTTGTTTTCACCATACTTGATATTGTTTTTGCCCACAGAGAAGGAGCATCTGAAATAGAAAGAAAAGTTACGAGATTTGTAATCCTTGCTTCCCTTGTTACAGTATCAGAAACTAAACACGGTATTCCCGCCGCCTGTGCTTCAATTAGAACGACCGGTAATCCCTCAAAAAAAGATACTAATATAAAAATATCAAACATCTGTATTATTTCATTTACATTAGCTCTATTTCCCATCAATAATACAAAATTTTCTAAATTATTTCTTTTTATTTCTTGCTCAATCTTTTGCCTATCAGGGCCATCTCCAATTAAAACAAGAACTGCATCCTTATTAATTTCAATATACTCTTTAAAAATTTGTACTAAATAAATCTGGTTTTTAGGATGATTAAAATTACCAACATGTCCGATTACAGTTTTACCATTAACATGAAATTGCTTCCGTATAGATGCTTCCACATCAGAATTATGAAGGAACCTCTTAACATCTATTGCATTACGTATCAAAGTATAAGAGTTACCATCGTAAAACCAATCTCCTGCAGCCTTTGCACAAGCGCAGTACTCTGTAGCAATTTTAATTACTTTTTTTCTCAGTAATTCTTTGAAGTAAAAATGAAATTTATTCTTAAACAAGTGAAATGTACTATGACAATGACAAATCCTTATAGGAACACCAGCCAACTTTGCTACCAATAATGGAAAATAATTCATTGCATCCATATGTGCATGAATGATTTTATAATTATTTCGTTTACATATAGAATATAAACCTACCAAATTCTTAAATAAATTTTCTTTCTTTGATGGAAGTCGAAAAATCTTACCTCCCAAACTAATTATTTCAAAATCATATGCCCCCTCTTTATTTCCGTAACAAACAAAATCTATCTGAATCTTTGACCGATCAATATGCCGATAATAATTCATTATCATCGTTTCTGTGCCTCCTAAAACCATGGCACCGGAAACAACATACAGTATTCTATACATATCTCAAATCCTTTTTTAATTTACCATATAAACGAATTATTTTTTTAGTAAAAGAATAATTCAAACACATCATATTAATTAAAATTTTTCTACTCAAAGATAAACATATATCAGAGGAGAGAAGATCCTTCCTCACTTCTCTTAATTTTGTTACCAACATTTTTTCTATATCAGAGTATTTTTTATCTTCACGAAAATCATTCAATGCTAATCTAACAAGTAACCCAAAATGGGCTCGATCATAATTCAGTAAAGCCCAGTATGACCACTCAGGTTTACTATTTTTGCAAAAAAAATAAACATGCTCCCACACCGTCAATAAATCCAATTGTTTCTTCGTAAACCACTTATATGAAATACTTGAACAATTCTGGCGATAAAAATAAACAGTATGATTAATTGTTACAATCTTCTTTGAGTTATATAGTGCATAAAAAAAACCTTCAACATCTTCATTTATCATTCCCTCTGGAAAGTGAATTTTTTTTCCAATGTTTGCTCGATATAATTTATTAACGACATAGTGAACTGTTTTATTACTAGCAATTTTAAAATATAATCTTGAGAACTCTTCTTGAGAATATTCATGTACAATATCGTTATCTTTGATTTTAATGTCTGGTGTTGTTGTATAAATAATTTTCCCACAAGCTATATCAGCGTTTTTCTGCAAAGCCAATTTCAAAAGTTCCTCATACATATCTGAAGAAATCCAATCATCTGAATCAACAAATCCAATATAATCACCAGTTGCATTAATAATCCCTGTATTTCTAGCAGCTCCTAAACCAGCATTCTTTTTATGAATAACCTTAATTCTATCATCTCTTTTTGCCCATTCATCACAAATTTGGGGACAATTATCAGGTGACCCATCATCAATCAGAATAATCTCAAGATTTTCATATGTTTGTACTATTAGTGATTTGATACAATCATCTAAATATTTTTCTACATTATAAACAGGTACAATAATCGATATTTTAGGATTATTCATTTTTATCCTCTAATATTGTATGCAAAACATTACACATTGTTCTTAATAAATCCTTAGAACAACGACCTTCATCCAACACAGAAAAATCACCATCTTTGATATATTGTGCTCCGCAACCAGTCATTTCAAATAAACTGTGAAGTCTACAATTCATCCTTGAACTAATTCCGGTTAATTCTATTACACCAAACTGTTTTCTAAAAAGAATACAGAACACACAACAGTGAAAAGAGTTCGTTATTACATACTGGGCATTATCAACGAAGCACAACCATTTAGGAATACTCGCATACGTCTTTTCACATGCTTCCATATTTAT
Organism: Candidatus Treponema excrementipullorum; assembly: GCA_018883625.1. Classification (GTDB taxonomy): domain Bacteria; phylum Spirochaetota; class Spirochaetia; order Treponematales; family Treponemataceae; genus Treponema_F; species Treponema_F excrementipullorum. The sequence goes on along the minus strand of JAHLFV010000008.1, from coordinate 5,800 downwards.
ATTGGCACTGACATATTTCACATCAAAATCACGTTCTGAACAAACCGGAACACAGATTGTTTATCAAACTTACCGCCATTATTAAGATGATAAAAAAATACATCAAGTCTTTGTATATGGGCATATCATTGTTCCGACAGATATCCCTATATACTTCCGCATTGAAAAGTATACTTTAATCACAAGCACACTGTATCGTTTCATAACTACACCGTCGACAAATATCCATTCCTGATTTTTCTTAAAAATACTCATCAAAATTCTTTGCAAATGAGGCTTCATTTTAGATACAAAATCATCAGCAAATATTTTTAATTCATATAATAACTCAACCCAATCAAAGATATTCAAAATACTTAAAAGAACAATAATTAATAATTACCCTTTTGATACAAACTTCACATACTCATCAAGTATAATATCCGATGAGTTTATATATTCTTGTAGCAATGATTGAACAGAATCTATTTTCTCGATCTTCTCTGAAATATTTTCTACATACCTATCTATGCATCCAACAGAGGAAATCAAATCTATAATCCGTTCAGATCGCTTTTTTATTTTTAAAACATAGAAAGGTCTCTCAAAAATCAAGCTGAATGCTGTCCCGTGAAAGCTCGTAGTAATAACAAGATCTGCATATGCTAAATAACCTAAAAATTGCCCAACAGAAACACCCGCTACAATATTCTGTTTTTTATAAAAAAATTTTCTTACTGATTTTTGATATACAATTTGAATCACAGGCTTTCCAAGATATTGAGATGCCTTTTCAACTTCTCTATCAAAATCTGGATTTTCACTCATCTTATATGCTAATATGTAATTTTGTTCTTTTGGAAGAATAGCAATCTTCATCCAATCTGTTTTTGAAAGTAAAAAAACTGGATCACATACGGTTTTTATATCATGACGAGCAGTCAAAGCAGTTACCTTTTTTGCTAGAGATTTTTCTCGGCAGGAAATTTTATCAAACTTTAAGAGTAAGTCTTTTACTTCTGTTCTATCGTCAGAGATCTGTCCACCATCACTTGCAGCATACGAGATTTTTATACCATTAAAATCTTTCCCTAAGTATAACAAATCAGAACCCGTGATCTCAAAATTCCAAATCTGATCTGAACCATAAAATATAACATCATACTCCGAATACGAGACGGGACTTACATTTATGAACCGGCGTCTAAAACTCCTAAACAGCCTACGTTCTTTTAATAGTGACGGGATATAAATAAACTGAATAATATTACTGATTGTTTTTTTTCTTAACTGAATAATCTTATACGACTTTTCTATTCTACCATTTCTATAATCAATAACAGAAATATCACCATTCGGAAATTTTCTCTTTAGCACTTCTTGTAAAGCATAACATTGTAAAACAGCACCATAGTTATCGGCATTGTGAAAAGTTAATATTCCTATTTTCATTTTGTCATTTTCCCAGCATATTTTTTACTGCATCAATTCCTCTTTTTCCAAGAATCATACGAATAAATTTTTTTACGAAAGTTTTTAAGCGAAATACAAAGGAAATATTACCATATTTCCTAATAATGTAATTAAAACCATACTTCGTATAGTCTTTCTCAAATTGAACTCGATTTAGATTCATTACACTAGGCTTTTGCATATTAGGTTGCAAACAGTCACTAATTTTAACATTTTTGACATACAGTCTATCTCTGATTTCATCAAAAATTCTAGATGCTTTTTTTGTACTTACAAACATCAAGGAAAGACCTTTATTATCTGCTCCCATTTCAGGTGCAAATTTCTCAAAACCCCATGCATCACAAACAGTAAAATCTGAGAGACGATTCGTTGAGGCATACGGACAGACATAGCAACTTTTCCTAAAAGCCACATGGTCATAGAAAATATATGTGTAAGTTGTGTAAGTTGTGTAAGTTGTGTAAGTTGTGTAAAAACTTTCTTTATGAGAATGCCAACCATAATGCTTCTTATCCCGGAAATCAACCTTTACAACAGGTTTTCCCAGTTTTTTTTCTACATAATTCACATAGTCCTGCCATAAACGGGGAGATGGAACACCATGACATATTAAATCGCAGGTTATCAATTTTGAGGTATCAATATGTAGATGTTTTACATATGAAAACAATCCAGCAACCTGACAACCTGTACCAGTAAATAAAACATAGTTTCCTGATTCCAAATCAGCTTTTACATCTTTAAAACAGGTTCCCATATCACTTTGCACATATTTTGACCCCTTGAATTCGTCCCGCTCTTCTCTGGTAGTTGCACGTTTATGTTGTACACGGAAATGATTTCCGTATCCAGCACCATATACGATACCTCCGTGTTCCAAAACCCAATCAGAAACAGCAATTGTTGCAGCGCCGCTCTGGCTTGTTGAGACTTCTTCTTCGTTTTTATGGCGGCATACATAAATTAATGCGTCATCATTTTTTCCCAGAGGATTTTTACACCGATGTGTAAAATCACACACCTTTTGACACAATCCACAATCAACACAAAGAGATTGATTTATAACCGGGTATAAAAATCCCAATGTATCTTCCTGCATAGAGATAGCTTGTTTTGGACAGATATTTTCGCAAGCCGTACAACCGCAGCATTCTTCTTTAGAAGTAACATTCAGCATTTATTTTTCCTAAATAAGTTCAAGGGTACCTTTTTTACCACTATGTTTACAAACACGTTTCTTTCATTACTAGATGAACCAAGAAAAAAAAACAACAAAGCAAGAGAGGTACTAGAAACGACAGTAGTAAATACCAATCGAATAAAACCTAAGTTCAAGATCTGATTTACTACTACCGGAAATACACTTGCCAACAAAGCAACAACTGTAATAGGAATTACAACTTTACTAAAAAAAGATTTTACGGAAAAATGTGTAAGAAACTTTACAATAAATAGTCTAGAGATAAAAGCTACAAAAGTCACTATTACAGCTACCACCATCACTGTATATGCCGGTGCTCCCAATATCAAGGCACAGTATGAAATTGGAAGATTCAATAATAATATTCCCCCAACCACTCCTTGATACAACTTTATTTTTCCTGTTGCCTGGGCAAGAGTCATAATGGGATAACTAATTGAATCTATCAAGGCATCTAACAAAGCAAGACGGGTAAATAAAACAGCCATCTCCGGTGGCTCTTTTAGCCACAGTCTTAATACATAAGGCATTTCTATCATGAGAGGTAAACTGAATAGATACATTAAAAAAAAAGTACCCTTACACCCTCTAAAAACAAGCTGCATGGTCTCTTTATAATTTTCTGAAGCATAGTTTTTTATTATCTGGGGTTGCATTGCAGCAGAAAAATTATGCGAAAAACTGACAACAGCACCGTTAACCTGTGATGCTATTCCCCTTGCTGCATTTACTAACGGGCCAAAAAAAATATTTAATAAAATATTAATACCCTGATTTTTTAAAACACCGGCAACAGCACCAAACAAATTCCATCCGCTGTAAGAGACCATCTCTTTGAAAAAAATCTTATCCCACACCAAGCGGAAGCGACACTCTGAATAATGCTTTTTACAGTATCCTCTATACAATCCTGTATTTATACAGGCTACGATTAGCAACAATCCACCATACACAATCAGCTTGTCGTAGGGCAAAGCCTGTAACACAAAAACTATCCCCAATTTTAGAGCTGCCTCAACGATACTTACATAGGCATACACATTCATGTTTTCATGAGCGATAATCGAGGCCATATACGGAGTCGTAAGCAGCGTCACCATAAAAGACAGTATGGCAAATTGATATATCCATCGGGCTGCCATCATACGCGCTGTAGGTATCACCAGCTTTGTGTTTACAAACCATAACCCCACAGTTTCTGCCAACAGCATAATAATCAGTGCCAACAACATGTAAATAGTCATAGTCACACTGAAAATTTTTTGTAAGCCCTCTTCGTTTCCCTTCCCCATCTCAAAGGCAAAGTAGCGCTGGCTCGCGGTAGCCATGGCGCCGGAAAGAAAGCTGAACATGGTGACAACTCCCGCTACCACGTTATAAATACCGTAATCCTCGGCACCCAATGTGTTCAGTACCACCCGTACTGTATACAGGCTTACCAACATGATCAGTATTTGCCTAAAGTACAGCATAAGGGTGTTTTTTGCTATCCGCTTTGTACTGCTCTGATATCGGGAACCTTCATGTCCGGTACTTTTGTTTTTTTCTTCGGTAGCATCAACATTATTTTGACTTTTTTCTTCTTGGTCTGGGGTCATAACTATATGAAATATTGTGTTTTCAGAAAATTAAATAATTTTTTTGTAATATGTATAACCATACAACTCCGCCAAGATTTAAATATACCTTCTCCCTAAGCATCCTAAAGATATCCTATAAACTAAATCTTGGCTTTGCTGAACCTTGCCGCAGCAAGTATAAAACAAAGGGCGTTGCGCCGTGTAGATATGCCTGTTAAGTATAGAGTATTTTATACTTGAGGTCAAGGAAATTTTATAACTTCTTATTATTCTTTTGTATATATAAAAAACCCGTCCCCCAAAACTTTGGGTACGGGAACATATTACATGTTTTTACCTGTTACCGAACTAGGGAGCAGAAGGCCCTGTTGAAGCATTTTCTACCAAATCTAATCTGGTAAAAGAAGCACCTTCCACCTCTTTATTTATTTCAATACAGGATATAAATATATTTTTTTCTATAATGGTGGAAGCGTCTATATCTTCTGCAGTTGCACAACCGGTAGAAATGAAAGAAAGCCGTATTCTGCCCAAATATCCCAGCTGTATCTTAAAACCGTTTTTCAGATACACCGGAACTTTTCGCACCAAAGATGTTAAAACGGCTTCCACGTCCGTAACGCTCAGTGTACAGACACCGCTGATATCCTTTGACAGATCCCTAATTCCTATTTCTCCCGAATAAAAGCTGTAGCATGAAAAGTAGCATTTTCCCTGTCTAACTGGTTGATTCGCTTTATAATATTCTTTTTTTGCAAACAGCATTGTTACAACACTGCACATACTGTCAGTACTCTGTAGTGCTATTAACTCCTCTTCTGTTTCTTTAGCATTGTGCGGTTGACTACGTATCAGACGGTTTTTAAGTATTTCTTGTCTATAAAAAGGATTTTCCGTATCACGAATCTGCATAAGAGCATTTCTTTCTTTGTCGTATTTGCCCAAAAGCCTATAGTACTGAGAAAGTTTATAGTAATAGGCATCTGAATATGTCTCTTTTCTGCAAATTCCCCATTATCCCTTAGATATTCGGTTAACGCTTTTTCCGTATGTTCTTTAGAAAGTTCTTCTACAGTTTTCTTTATCTGAGCAGTAACAGATTGAGAACCTCTTCCCCCAGTATCCAAACGCAAAAGCAGCGATATATCGGGAATAAGCGTATCTATTTCCAACTTCTCTTGTTTAGGTAAAGACATTGAAGCCGGTGATTGTTGTTCCATCTCTAGCATAGTTCCATCCTTCCTTGTCCTATGAAAATTCGTTTTAAAAGTTGATTACGTTTTCATGCTGCTTTCCATGCTTTGAAATAGGATTTTGCATGGGAATTTTCCAATAACACAATCAAATGCTGAATTTTATCTCTAAATATATATATAACCTAAATCAACTTTACCGGAAAAGCAATAAGTACAGAGCAAAAATACCAAAGAAAGTTCAAAAAAAATTCGGCAAGTTTTGGGTAAAAACTCGGCAAGTTTTTAAATCACATTTTTCTTCTATAAAGTGGATATTACTCTACTAAGACACTTTGCAGGACGCAATCTAATACAACAGAATAATGTCT
>JAHLFV010000116.1 GCA_018883625.1 Candidatus Treponema excrementipullorum | reverse complement strand
GCCGTAAACAATGCACAACATTATATCGGAGACGTAAAAGATGATGATTTAGTGCGAGTGGTAAGGGAAACAAAAAAGCTTTCTGCCACTACAGATTTTACCCGTATCAAAGAATGTGACGCCGTTATTATCTGCGTTCCCACTCCACTAGATAAGTTTAAAAAGCCGGATATGTCCTTTATAGAAAGTTCTTGCCATGATATCGGGCAGCACATGAAAGCCGGTACGTTTATCAGCTTGGAAAGTACGACTTATCCTACAACTACAGAAGATTTTATGAAACCCATCATTGAAAAGGATTCCGGATTGAAAGAAGGCAAAGATTTTTGGCTTTGTTTCAGTCCTGAACGGGTAGATCCGGGTAACAAGGACTATAAAACAGACAATACCCCAAAAGTAGTGGGTGCTTTAGGAGAAGAAGCTCAAAAGATTGCTTATGCATTGTACAGTCTTGCTATACAGCATTTACACATGGTTTCAAGTCCCCGAGCGGCAGAAATGGTAAAAATCCTTGAAAATACCTATCGACTTATCAATATTTCATTGATAAACGAATTGGCTTTATTGGCCGGTAAAATGGATATAAATATTTGGGAAGTTATAGAGGCTGCAAAAACAAAGCCTTACGGTTTCCAAGCTTTTTATCCCGGTCCCGGAATCGGAGGCCACTGTATTCCTCTTGACCCCTTTTATTTGGAACACATAGCCAAAAATTATAATTTTGATTTATCGATGATACATACAGCCGGGGCAGTCAATGATTTAATGCCATACCGTATGATGAATAAAATTGCGTTCGCTTTAAACAGACAAAAGAAAGCGATGAATGGTTCTACTATTTTATTTCTTGGAGTTGCGTATAAGCCGGATATTGATGATGCCCGGGAAAGTCCCGCTTTGTTGGTAATGGAACAGGTAGCCAAAAAAGGGGCAAAGGTAATCTATCATGATCCCTATATCCCTGAAGTAACCGATGAACACGGAACTCATTACAAAGGTGTCGAATTAACAGATGAGGTTTTAAAACAGGCTGATTGTATTGTATTTACTACAAATCATACCTGCTTTGATGCAAAACACATAGTTGAGATAGCACAGCTGGTTGTAGATACTCGGAATGTAGTCAAAGATGTGGCTATAGAGTCTGACAAGGTGTTTAAGCTGTAAGATTTTGGAAATACCCCAACTTATTGGGGTATCCATATTGGATATAAAAATGAATATTTTATTGATAAATCACTATGCTGGCTCTCCCTATCATGGTATGGAATTCAGACCCTATTATCTAGGACAGGAATGGATAAAATATGGTCATAAACTTACCATTGTTGCCGGTTCCTATTCCCATATCAGAAAAAAAAATATTGATATGGAAAACACAAAATATAAAATCGAGATTATTGACGGCATAGAGTATATTTGGCTCAAAACAAGAACTTATGAAGGAAATGAAATACAACGTGTATTCAGTATGTTTGATTTTTTATGGGGAATACGTAAAATTTTTCCCATTTTGAAAGATAGAAAACCTGATGTTGTAATCGCTTCCTCAACTTATCCTCTAGATAATTACCCCTGTTATAAATTAGCAAAGAATACTGGTGCTCAATATATTTATGAAGTTCATGATTTGTGGCCTCTGTCCCCTCAAAAATTGGGTGGATATTCAAAATATCATCCCTTTATTTTTACTATGCAGAGAGCTGAGAATTTTGCCTATAAACATGTGGATAAAGTGATTTCTATTCTACCATGTGCGGAGACTCACATGAAAGAACACGGTTTACCGGACGGAAAATTTTTTCATGTTCCTAATGGTATATTTCTTCCAGAAGTTGAAAATGCAGAGCCATTGAATAGGGAACTGGAAGTTCAGTTACCGCAGGATAAATTTATTGTGGGTTATTGTGGTACATTTGGAGTTGCTAATGCTCTTCATAACTTAGTTTCTGTTGCAGAAGAGATAAAAGATTCCTATCCAGGAATATTTTTTGCCCTAGTAGGTACCGGACCTGAAAAAGAAAGATTACAAAATTTGATATCCGAAAAAAGACTTACAAATATTAAATTATTTGAAGCAATTCCTAAAAAACAGGTACAATCATTTTTAAATATCTGTGATGTTTTAATTGTCATTATACACAGTGATACGGATTTGTTCCAATATGGTATTTCTCCCAATAAAATTTTCGATTATATGTATGCTCAAAAACCGGTTATTCAATCTGTTCAAGCCGGAAATGACATTCCCAAAGATGCTGAGTGTGGCATTTCCTGTGATACCTCTGTAACAGCTATAAAAAACAGTTTGATTACTTTGTATAAAACTCCATCGGAAGCAAGACGAATAATGGGCGAACGGGGCAGAAGCTATGTATTGGAGCATCACACTTATGGAGTCCTAGCTAAGCAATTTATAGATATTATATCACTATAAAACTGATTTAAAGAGTATTAGGAGATTTATTATGTGGAAAGTACAACTTTTCAAATTAAACTATGATAATAAAGAAATTGAAGCAGTCACCGAAGTTTTGGAATCTGCATGGATAACTATGGGACAAAAAACCCGAGATTTCGAAGCTGGTTTTTCTTCCCTTTTAGGCCATGATTCTAAATGTTTGGCAGTTTCTAACGGAACAGCAGCTTTACATTTGGCTTTATTGGCTTTAGATATCAAAGCAGGTGATGAAGTAATAACTCCCGGATTAACATTTATTGCTGATCAAAATGTGGTGACTATGGTGGGAGCTACAAATGTGTTGTCGGATATTACCTCTAGAGATGACTGGTCTATGGCTCCGGCAGATATAGAAAAGAAAATAACCGATAAAACAAAGGCTGTTTTAGTTGTTCATTATGCGGGATTTGCCTGTGATATGGATGCTATTTGTGATATCTGTAAAAGGCACAATTTGTATCTGATAGAAGATTGTGCTCATACTCCGGGGGCAGATTACAAAGGGCGTCCTTTGGGAACCTTTGGTGATGTTGCTGCTTTCAGTTTCTTTACCAATAAAAATTTATCAGTAGGTGAAGGCGGAGCAGTAGTTACGTCAGATGAAGTTCTGTATAAAAAATTGCTAGGTCTTCGGTCTCATGGAATGAGTGTTCCCTCTTTTGATAGATTTAAAGGTAGAGCTATTTCTTACGATGTGGAAATCCCAGGATTGAATTACCGTATAGATGAAATGCGAGCTGCTTTAGGGCTTGTTCAGCTAGAAAAGTTGGAGGTAGCAAATAAGGCAAGACAAAAGTTGGTACTCCATTACTATGAACGACTTGACGGACAGTTAAAAATAAATATTCCTTTTAGAAGATTTTCTCGGGGTAATCCTAATTATCATATAATGCCTATTTTGTTAGATGATTCTATAGATAGGTTACATGTAATAGAAAGCATGAAAGAAGACGGTATACAAACCAGTATTCATTATCCCGAAATTCAGGAATTTTCCGCGTATAAGGATACAGTGAATCCAACTCCTATAGCTCAGTATGTATCAAAGCATGAGTTAACACTCCCGTTGTATCCAACAATGACAATAGAAGAAGTTGATTTAGTGTGTGACGCATTGATAAAGGGGGTATCATGATTCGTTTTTTTGATATTCTTTTTTCTGGAGTGGCAATAATTATTTTGCTTCCTTTTATGATTCCAATCATGATTGCTCTTAAACTGACAGGGGAGCATTATATTTTTTATCAACAAGAAAGAATAGGGAAAGGAGGAAAACCTTTTTACATTTTGAAGTTTGCTACCATGCTAAAAGATAGTCCCAATATGCCTGGAGGTGTTTTGACACAAAAAAATGATCCCAGAATTTTACCTATGGGTAAGTTCTTGAGGAAAACTAAAATAAATGAGTTACCTCAGTTAGTCAACATTTTTATTGGTCAGATGAGTTTTATCGGTCCAAGACCTCAGGCGAAACAGCACTACGACTTATATTCAATAGAAGTAAAACAGGCTATTGATAAGATACCTCCGGGACTGTCAGGAATTGGTTCGTTGGTTTTTAGAGATGAAGAGGATATGTTAAGCCGTATTTCTGTTGATAGAAATTTATTCCATGATACTGTTATAGCTCCTTATAAAGGAGAGTTAGAAGTGTGGTTTTCCAAAAACAGAAATTTAAAAAACTATTTCAAACTTATTTTTATGACTGTTGATGCAGTGTTACATCCTGATTCAAAAAAGTGGCGTACAGCATTTAAAGATTTACCTCCTGTTCCGTCTGAATTGGAACAGTATATTTAATTCTAAAATTTTTTTGATTGCATTTCGGTAATCTAAAACTTCAAACCCTATATCTAAGGACATATCGTTATGGACTCAATACTACCTCTTATCGGGCGAACAGCCCCCTTGCTTGGCGAAGACATTTCTGCTCATGAAGAAGTACTTTCTTCCATCATATCGTCATCTAAGTTTCTTGTTATCGGAGGAGCCGGTTCCATCGGTTCTGCCGTAGCAAAAGAAATATTCCACAGAAATCCCCGACTTCTTCATGTTGTAGATATCAGTGAAAACAATATGGTGGAGCTGGTACGGGATATCCGTTCCTCTATGGGATATTGTGACGGGGAGTTTGCCACTTTTGCCATAGACTGTGGAAGCGATATCTTTGATTCATTTGTAAAGCAGGGGAAAGGATATGATTATATTTTGAATCTGTCTGCATTAAAGCATGTCAGAAGTGAAAAAGATCCCTATACCCTGATGAGAATGGTGGACGTAAACATTTTCAACACCGATAAAACCATGTGTCAAGCTCGGGATATGAGGGCAACAAAATATTTTTGTGTATCAACAGATAAGGCTGCCAATCCTGTGAATATGATGGGAGCCAGCAAGCGGATAATGGAAATGTTTTTAATGCGTCGTTCTTTGGAAATGCCTGTTTCCACAGCCCGATTTGCCAATGTCGCTTTCTCTGACGGTAGTTTGTTGTACGGATTTAATCGGCGGATTGAAAAAAATCAACCCCTTTCTGCTCCAAATGATGTACGACGTTACTTTGTAACTCCTAAAGAGTCCGGGGAGTTGTGCCTGATGTCTTGCCTGTTGGGTGAAAACAGGGATGTATTTTTCCCTAAGCTTGACTATGAATTGAATCTTGTAACTTTCAGTGAGATAGCAGAAAGATATTTGGAACAGTTGGGCTA
>JAHLFV010000115.1 GCA_018883625.1 Candidatus Treponema excrementipullorum | reverse complement strand
CACGGGCCCCGTAATGCTTTATTTTATGCTCAAGTACTATTTGCTTTTTCAATTCCTCTGTGTATTTGGACATTAAAAATGCACCTCCTAAAATTGAACTTTTTTTGTCCAACTTTAGGGGTGCACTTCACGTACGGTTTGTGCGGGGGCTGTTTTTTTATAGGGCACTTCGTCTGTGGCGGCCCTCTTTGTTACCGTGTGTAACAAAGCACACGTTACCAATGGTAACAAAGGATTGTTACACAAAGTAACAAAGCATGGTTACAGGGTGTAACATGGGTACGTTATACAGGGTAAGCATGCACTGACGAGGTATCTGTACTTGCAGATTTTGAGACTATATAGAATTAATGGTAATCAGATGTACGGTATTGTCTGCGGTCGTGTTCCGTACTGGTGTAATAATTTTTTTTATCTTCATACATCCGTTGGTCGGCTTCGTCAAATTGTTCCTGAAGATTGCAGTTTTCCGAACGCCATGAAATACCTTTTGCACTGCTGATATTATCCAGTGTCATGTCTTGAGACAGTAAGTCAATTTTATGGTAAAAATCTTGTTCCGTTCCCTCCCGACAGATAATAAGGAACTCATCACCCCCTATGCGGAAACCTTCTTGGGGAAAATGTTTTTTTATGTGTTTTGCAACCCGTATAATAAAATTGTCTCCGGCTTTATGACCAAAGCGGTCGTTTACTTCTTTTAGTCCGTTCAAATCGAAATAAGCAACACCTAAAGGTTCTGTTTGGGCTGTTTCTACCGGTTCTGAATTGACCAACATAGTAAATTTATTTCGGTTAAAAAGCCCTGTTAAGGAATCTTCAAAGCTGAGTTTTTTTAATTGTTCCGTTTGCTCGGCTATGAGTTTTTTCTGAAGATCTATTTGTTTTTGTAAGTATTCTCTGGAAAATTTACCCATTTTTTCGGGAAATCCCACATCGGAAGGTTCCATTTCAGAGTACGGATTTGAAATATGGATATGGTGGCAACGAAATCCTTCGTCGCTCTGTTTCCAAACAGTGGTGATTCTTTGGTGTACCCGAAGGCTCATTCCTGTTGAGGGATGGGTGGATATCCACATTTTCCCGGTACAGATGTATACATGTTCGGCAAGACAAATAACGTCATATTCTTCATCAAAAACTTCACAGGGGGGAATATGCCCTGTAAATTCAGAAAATACTTCGACAGTATGTGTCAACTCCGACGAATATTCCTGCTCCCCTGTGCCTATCCATAAGAATGGAGGTTCCAAAAAGTCAATGACTTTTTGGATTTTATTTGAACAATAATGGTAATGTACCATCTCGCTTGTTAATTTTTTGACCTGTTGCTTTTTTTCTTCATCTGCACTGGAATTTTCAGCCATGACACATACCTCGTTCTATTTTCCAAAAGAAATTCAGCTATATAGTATCATTATAACATATATAAAGAAAATTGTCAGGGAATTTTTGATGGTGATTTTTTTCTATTGTGGAAGACATAAAAAAAGCTGCTTGACATAAGTGAGTTACTTAGTCAAACAGCTATCATATTTGAAAAAATCAGTTTATTTTACAGCAATCAATGCTTTTCCATGAGTGGCCTTGCCATTCCTTGTCTGTGATTTCGCTTTCAGGGTCTCCAAATAACACAAGAGATGCATTTTTGGTATAAAAGCCTCTGAATGTAAATGGATCCTTGGGTTCCGAGGGCTTTAGGTCTGCTCCCGGGGTAACTTCCACTGTACAGGGTAGTTTTATCGTAATATCGAGGGGGCAATGATTGTTGTATAAAATATCATTATAAAGTTTTTTTGCTTTAGGAAGTGATACAATCTTTAAGTTTTTGCAGTTAGAGAATGCTGAGTACCCGATTTCTTCTGCTGCCGGTAATTCTATGGTTTCCACTGCAGTTCCCCAAAAAGCACAATAGCCCACAATCTTTATTCCCTTTCCGGTAAAACTTTTCAGGTTACTGCATTCGCTGAAAGCTGCTGCCGGCAACACTTCTGCAGTATCAGGTAAAATTACAGTTTCTAACTTAGTGTTTCCACGAAAGTTCAAAGGAATGACATTATTGTTTTGATGGATCACTCCTTCCAGAGACATAGTTACCTGCGTGTAACCACCGGGAATGTCTGTTGCCCCCGATAAGTCCAACTTTGTTATGGGTAATTGACCAATCAATTTATAGTTTTCTTCGGTAAGAGGTCCTGCAACGGTAAGTGAATCATCTTTTATAAATTTTTGAAAATCCTCTTTTGATATCGTACCGGCCTTTGTTATGACCATTGTTCCGTTTTCGTTTTTAACTTCTGCTTCTTGTTTTACTGGTTCCTCAGTGTTTTGTCCCGTAGTTGCAGAGTCAGATGGTTTTTGAGGATTTCCCGGTGTTTGAGGATGCTCGCATCCGATGACGCATAAAATACAAATAACTGTTAGTAATGGCAGATAAAACTTTTTCATATAATTTCTCCTAATGGATTCCAATAGTACTTCCACGGAAGTGGGGAACTATATCATGCGGGAAAGATGGTTGTCAAGATATGAATTTGCAGAGAAATCAGACTTTACTTTTCTTACAATGCCGTATAGTATGCAGTTATGGTTAAGCACATTATTTTGTGGCAGTTAAAGGACGAACTGTCTGAATCAGAAAAAACAAAGATAAAAAAAGACATCAAGATACATCTAGAAGGGCTTTCCGGTGGTATTTCCGGATTGATGGATATTCGGGTTCACACTGAAGGTCTTGAAACTTCCAATGCGGATGTAATGTTGGATAGTTCGTTTACTGATAAGGCTGCTCTTAAAGATTATAGTATTCACCCGGAACATGTAAAAGTTGCCGATACTTACGTCCGTCCTTATACAAAGTTTCGCTGTTGTTTTGATTTTGAAATATAAGCTTTCTGTTATGCATCAACGGAGTCGTTTTCTGTACCATACAGTATAAATCGATTTTTTTGAGAAGTAAGAATGTGCTCTTTTTGCATTTTGCTTATTTCCGCAGAAAGGGCACTTCTGTCTACGTTTAGGTAGTCTGCCAACTGTTGCCGACTAAAAGGAATCATAAAATCCCGTGAGCCTTTTGCTTTAGCCTGAAAAGACAGGTAAGACAGAAGTTTTCCCCGAATGGAACGGGGGCTTGTGTGACTGATTCTTTTGGTAAGGTTCAGATTTTTTTGTGCCAATAATTCCAGCAAGTTTTTTATCAGTTTATTGTGAAAAGAACAACTGTTGCTACAGACTTCCGATATAACAGCGGTTTTTAAAAACAAAATACGGGTTTTTTCTTCTGCGGTAATGGTTACTGTCAGTGGTTCAGAAGGAAGATAGGCATAGGTTTCTCCGAAAATCTGTCCCTTTTCTATTTTGTCTATAAGGCTTGTATGACCCCACAAATCATTGTTTTCTATGACAACACTGCCGTTAAGAACAATTCCCATAGAAGAAATGTTGTCCCCGATGCGATATACGGCTTGATCTTTTATATAATCTTTTTCCTGGGCTTGAAGACAGGGGAGTATTTGTTGTATTTCTTGTGGTTGTATTCCTTTAAAAAGTCCGGTAGTACTCAAAAAAATATAGTCTGTGTATTCCATGGTAAATTTCCATAATTTTTTTTATATTTTGTTGTTTTTACAACATATTTGTTGTAAAAACAATAGTATATTACTGACATCGGATCAATAGAATTACTGTAAAAGGCATTTTATTGAAATCAAAAAAAGTATAGGAGTGTAGTGTTATGGAAAATAAAGTTACTAAAGATATGACAATGGGAGAGATTCTTCGCCAATATCCTGAATGTGCTTCAACTTTACTGGAAAGTGGCATGCATTGTTTGGGATGTCCTTCTTCTCAGATGGAATCTTTACAAGATGCTTGCACTGTTCATAATTTAGATGCAGATGCTATTGTGAATAAAATTAATACGGCTTTAGGTTTGTAAGGTTTCGGCATAAGGGTTTTAATGATGAATGGTATACAGGTTTTACTAAACGAACACGAATATATCAATCAATTTGCCGACGTGGTAGAAAACATGTGCTGTGATCTTTTGGAAGGAAAAACTGTTGATGTAGTTGATATAAGAAAAATGGCAGATTTTGGTCATTTTTATGTAGACATTTTGCATCATCACAAGGAAGAAGATATTCTTTTCAAAGCAATGGCGGAACATTTGGGAGATGTTGGGCGGAATCTTATAAAATATGGCATGTTGGTGGAGCACGATTTGGGGCGGGCCGGTTTGGTTAATATCAAAAATGCTGCCTCCGCCTATGAGGCTGCTCCCACCACAAAAAACAAGTTGGCTGTTATTACCTACCTGATGAGTTATGCAAGCATGTTGCGGTTACACATTGTTAAGGAAAATACGGCAGTGTATCCTTTCGGAGAACGGAGTTTATCTGAAGATATTCTTAAAAGTGTAGATTCCAATACAGCTTTTTATGAGGAGAAATTTGCTACAGAGCGAGAAAACAGCCTGAAAATTTTAACAGAATTGGAAAAAAAATATTCCCACTGATATGTAATTAAAAATTGTTGGTATACTGGGGTTTCTTTGTGTTATGGAATAGATTCTGACACAAAGAAACCTTTTTTGTTGACAATAATATATTATTAGTGTACTATACAATTATAACACTAATACAAGGGTGTTCATGTACCGGTAATGGACACTAAAAAAGGATGGTTTTGAAGTGACACAAATTACATTGTACAGATGGAGGTGTTATGGAATTTAATAAAAATGTTCCCATCTATCTGCAAATTATTTTTGAAATAAAACGGCGAATAAGTGTGGGAGCTCTGAAACCCGGAGACAAACTGCCTTCCGTCCGAGATTTTGCCCAAGAACTACAAGTTAATCCCAATACCATTATTCGGGCTTACCAAGAAATGGAGCGGGATGGCATGGCAGAAACTAGGCGGGGATTAGGAACATTCATTGTTGCAGATGAAAAATTTAGTGTAGCCGGTATGCGGTCTTCTATCGGTCAGCAGCTTACAAAAGAGTTTATAGAAAAGATGTTGCATGTCGGTGTTTCCAAAGAAGAAATACTGGCTTTAGTGGAAGCCAATCTCAAATAAAAGGAGTTTTTTATGGACACTATTTTGAACATAGAGCATTTAAACAAAAAATATTTCAATAAGGTAGCACTGGAAGATATAAATCTTTCTCTGTCTAAAGGACGAATTTTAGGCTTAATGGGACCTAACGGCAGTGGAAAAAGTACTCTGTTGAAAATTATTGCCGGTCTTCAGCAAAAGAATTCCGGAACAGTTTTGATTCAGGGACAACCGGTGGGTTTGGAAACAAAAAAACTGGTGTCTTTTTTACCGGACAGAAATGTTTTGTTTCCCGGTATGACTGTGGAAGATGCTCTTATGTTTTACAGAAATTATTTTGAGGATTTTGATTACAATAAAGCCATGAATATGATGTCTTTTATGAGACTTGAAGTAAAGCAAAAGGTACAAACCATGTCAAAAGGTATGGTAGAAAAGCTTAATCTTCTGTTGGCTTTTTCTCGTCGGGCTTCTTTGTATATTCTTGATGAACCTTTAGGCGGTGTTGACCCGGTTGCCAGAGAACAGATTATTTCCACTATTCTGTCTACTTACAGTGTAAATTCTTCTATGATAATCAGTACTCACTTGGTAAACGACGTAGAATCTGTTTTTGATGATGTCTGTTTTATCGGTGAAGGAAAAATTATTTTACAAGGTTCTGCAGAGGAATTAAGAAATTCTACAGGAAAATCAATAGATCAGTTGTATATCCAAACTTTTAAAGATTTTTAGTATTACTGTGTTTTTTACGAGGAGCATTATATGAAATCTGTTTTAATCCAAGAATTTAGACTGCATTATAAACGGGTACTTTTCACGGTTGCACTTATGGCCGGATTATATATACTGTCCGGCGTACTGCTTGTTTTAGCGGAACCGGAGTCAAAACTTTTTAATACGGCAATGGGTCTTTCTTCTCTGACCTTTACCTTTGGTACTATCGGTTTGTTTTTGTGGGCATTGTTCAAAGGTTCCGGTTATGTGGGAGACTTGATTTTCAAAGATACGGGATATTTGATGAAAACCATACCAGTAAGCAGTTGGTCTTTGATTGGCGGTAAAATGATAATAGGCTTGCTGGAGTTTTTTGTATACTGTGTTTTGTGGACAGTGTATGTTTTTATTGTAGGTTTATCCATAGATATGGACTTTTATAATATTTTCAGGGTTCTAACCCATAGAGAAGTGCAAAGAATGATATTGGTCTTTTTTAACTTAGCCGGGTGTGTGCTTGTCTTTTTTATAATTTGTCAGGCAGTAGTAAATTGCGCCATTACCATATTCTATTCCGTGTGCCGTCATTCAAAGTGGTCAGGACTGCTTATGGGGATATTTGTGTACCTGTTTATTTGGTTTACCATAAAACTTTTCGGGATTTTCGTAAATTTTGTCAATTTCGACTTCTTCAGAGATGCGGCGGAGCTATGGATTCCTATGGGAATTTTGTTCCTCATCTCTGTAGTGTACTATGTTGTTACCTGTATTCTCTACGAGAAAAAAATAAGCGTGTAAAATAAAGGGAGGTTCTTCGGAAAATGTTTCCGAGGATCTCCCTGAAAAATGTTGAAAATAATAGTTCTTTCGTCAATATTTTTTAGATAAAATCAGGTATATAGGAAAATACAATACACACAGCAGTAGTAAAACACAGGACAATGTGTATATTTCCCGTTCCATGCATAAAAAAGAAAGAATAATAACAGCACAACTTATTATTACTATAAAAATACTTACAGCATAATTCAGTGCCTTGTATTGTATCATAAGGTTTCGTTCATCGGTTTCTTTGATTTTCAGCTGTTGTTTTCTCTCTTCAGAAGAACAAATCCGTATGAGTTTTATCAATTGAGCAAAACCGACACATAAAAATCCCCAACCGATGGAAGAGGTAATTTCTGTGTTCAGATAGATTCCTACAGTAATTTGTGTAATTCCCAAAAACATCAATACTATTGCAGTCAGTTTTCGCACAGAAAGTTTTTTTTCAAATTTCATATTAATCCTCCTGAAATAAAAAAATTTCTTCAATAGAGACTTCAAAAAAGGAAGCGATTTTGTAAGCTAACTTTAAAGAAGCATCGTATTTTCCGTTTTCCAAAGAAATAATAGTTTGCCGGGTAACTTCCATAGCCTGAGCCAATTCTTCTTGGGTAAGATTACGGATTTTTCTGAACTCTTTTATTTTGTTTTTCAAAGAACCTCCTTATGTATATATAGTTTACTTTACATTTTTATTGTATTATTGTGTGTTAGAAATGTCAAGTTTGTTTTACATTTTTTATTTAAAAATCTTGCAGTCTCATTAAAGCTGTGATATATTTGATACAGTCTTTTTGATTTGGAGGTTTTCGTGACAGTAGAAAGAAAAAGCGGGATTTTGTTGCATCCCACTTGTTT
Source organism: Candidatus Treponema excrementipullorum (assembly GCA_018883625.1). Taxonomy (GTDB): domain Bacteria; phylum Spirochaetota; class Spirochaetia; order Treponematales; family Treponemataceae; genus Treponema_F; species Treponema_F excrementipullorum. The sequence continues at coordinate 22,060 of JAHLFV010000115.1, read as the reverse complement.
ACCGAATACGCCCGGTATAGGAACAATCGGTAAAGAAGCATATAAATTTGTGGATTGGTTGGAAAAAAGCGGTCAAACCCTGTGGCAAATATTACCTCTAGGGCCAACCGGTTACGGAGATTCTCCCTACGCTTCCTTTTCTACCTTTGCAGGAAATCCCCTGATGGTAGACTTGGATGATTTAGTACTTCGGGGTTGGGGAGAAGCTAATTGTATTGTTCCCCCTGATTACATTTCCTGTGAGGGGCCTATCGATTTTGGTTCCGTGGTATGGTGGAAAATTCCCGTCTTAAAATCCTGTGCCGAATATTTTTTGCAAAAAGCTTCTGCACAAGACAAAAAACTTTTTAAAGACTTTGTAAAAAAACAGGGCTATTGGTTGGATAATTATGCTTTGTTTATGAGTATTAAGGAATTTTACGATAAAAAAGCTCAGGAAGAAGATAAATTCGGTGCCATGTGGAGCAATTACTGGCCTAAAGAGCTGGCAACTTGTAAAGAAGATGCATTAAACGAATGGAAAGAGCATAACAAACAATCTATTGAAATACAGAAAGTAATTCAATTCTTTTTCTTTACTCAGTGGGCAGCTTTGAAAAAATATGCCAACGAAAAAGGTATATTAATCATCGGTGATATTCCTATTTTTGTTGCCGCAGATTCTGCCGACGTATGGGCAAATCAATCTCTTTTCCAGTTGGATGAAGAGGGGCAGGCAAAAGCTGTTGCCGGTGTTCCTCCCGATTATTTTTCTGCAACAGGGCAGTTGTGGGGAAATCCTCTCTATGACTGGGAGGCAATGGCAAAAACAAAGTATGAGTGGTGGATCAGCAGAATCAAGGCAACGTTGGCTTTAGTAGATTACATCAGAATTGACCACTTCAGAGGCTTTGAAGCTTATTGGTCTGTACCGGCAGGTGAAACAACGGCTATTAACGGAAAATGGGTGCCCGGTCCCGACCACGAGTTATTCAAAGTGATCAAGAAAAAGCTGGGAGACATCCCTATTATTGCAGAGGATCTCGGTCTGATAACGGAAGGTGTACAAAAACTGCGAGATGACTTTAATCTGCCGGGCATGAAAGTTATTCAGTTTGCTTTTGATTTGAACGAAGCCGGTAGTGGCGGTTTTGTGAATCCCTTCTTGCCTCACATGTATACAGAAAATTGCGTTGCCTACACCGGAACCCATGATAACGAAACCATGGTAGGGTGGTTGGATCAAGCCAGTGAAGAGGAAATCGCTTTGGTAAAGAAATATGTTAATGCGCCGGAACAGTGCAGTAACAAAGACTTAGGACTTTTACTGGTACGAGCCGGTATAGCTTCTGTGGCAAAATTTGCCATATTCCCCTTACAGGATTTATATGGCATCGGTCACGAAGGAAGAATCAATACGCCTTCTACTTCTGACGGCAAAAACTGGATATGGCGTATGTCTTCCGATTTACTGGATGATAAAACAGCTCTGTGGCTTAAAGATATATGTAATCTGTACGGTCGAAATATAAAAAAGGTTGAAGAATAACCATTTTACCTTCCAGCAAGATGTAAAAAGTCGGAAGGTAAAAAAATAACCGTCCCTATAGCTCTTTCCAAGAAAGACCGGGGACGGGTTTTATATAAACTGACTAACTTATTTCCACGGAAAGATAAAGCTTTTAAAATCCCTGGGACCCACGTTTTCTCTGTCTTCTGCCAAAAGTTCCTGCCAAGGGATATGCTTTCGGTCTTTTGGTGTTGCATCGGGGTGTTCTTCCAACCAGTCATACTTGTACAGGCGAAGGCGCAATGCATTTGTGTGTGCCAAAACAATACCTGTAGCTCCGGGAATGATAAAAAAGAAAACCACTGATACTGCCAGTAAAAATACGGTGTAAAGGAAAATAAAAAGGGAAAATCCCGGGTTATCAAAAAAAATCAAAAAAGATTTTTTTAAGCTTTTGGCTATATTGTTATGCATTAAGGAGCGGATAGGCAACACCCACTGAAATGATAACAGACAAATCACCACAGTCCAAAAAACAAAGGCTGCCAACAACAAACCCAAAGTACTGTCAAAACTCAGGTAAAAAGGAATGGCAAAGATAGCCATAAAAACAATAACACCGGAAATCAAAGAAAAAACAACAGCGTCTTTCCATACATCAAGAAAACTTTTGAAATAATCTTTTATGGAAACGGATTTAAAATTTGCTATTTGTGCTGCATTTTCTCCAAAGGCAAAAATGGAAACAGTCAATAGCATCCAACCCAATAGCAACACAATAAGAGGAATGGGAAAAAACGGCAAAGGAAGAGACAAAAGAAATCCCACCAAGGAATATGTTCCGATAGCAAGAGTAAAAATAATCAAGTTTGGCAAGACAAGGGAAATGATATTATCCCATCCGTCAAAAAAATTTTTTTTAAGAAAAAATCCAATCATGTTCTATAATGTAGTCTAACTTTTACTTATAGTCAATTAAATAAAGCTGTGGTATACTTTAGAACATGGAACACATGGATTCTTCTTCCCTTGTATCTTTGATTTCCAATATTCATACAGCAGCTTCAGATTTTTTAGAAGAAAAGTTAAAGGAGTATGGACTGCCGGATATGGTTTCTTCCCATGGATTTATTCTGTATCGTTTATCTTTGGCAGAACGGCTTACTATGGGGGAATTGGCGCAACTTGTGAATAGAAATAAATCCACGGTGACGGTTTTAATAAGAAAACTGGAAGCTGCCGGCTTTGTGGAGCGAGAAGTATCGGAAAAAGACAGTAGGGTCGTGTATATAAAGTTAACACCTCAAGGTCGGGAATACAATGATAAAACAAAAGATATTTCCCGGCAGCTTATTGAGCGTTGTTATCAGGGGTTTTCTCCGGAAGAGAGGCAGACCACCTTTGCTTTATTGAAAAGAATTTTTAATAATTTTAAAAATTAATTTTATATAAAACATTTTTTTCTTGACAATAGTTTTATATAAAACTATATTGTACTTGTTCAGATTTTAGCAATATATGTTGAGGAAACATGAAAAAATCTTTTAGTTTTGGAATTGGTATTTGTTTTATTGTAAGTTTTTTATCCCTTGGTTTTGTAGGGTGCAAAGCTGAGGCTAAAAAAGAAGCTCTGGAAATAGCAGTATTTGTACCGGGAATTATGGCAGACAGTCCCGTGTATTCCATGTTGGCTGCCGGTGTTCAGGAAGCCGTGGACTCTGTGAATAGTCGATTACAGGACGGTGGTTCCGCTTTGGAACCGGGAGAATACAGTCCATTGGTGGAAGGAAGCAAAGAAGTGCTTGTAACGATTTTGGAGGCCGGCACGAATCAGGCTGAGTGGAGCAATAAGCTGACGGCTTTAGCTGCCACGGGAAAATACGCTTTGATTATAACTTCAAATCCTTCCATGCCGGAAATAATTGAACCTTTAACAACTCAATTTCCCCAGGTGAAGTTCGTTGTTTTGGACGGTTTTTTGGAGGGAAATAATAATATTGCAACAATTCGCTACAATCAGCGGGAACAGGCTTATCTGACAGGGTACATTGCGGCGTTAGTATCAACGGCAAATCCTCAGGAGATGAAATATGCAAATCCGGAAGCTCACCTTGGCTTTATTGCTGCTCAGGAATACCCTGTTATGAATGAAATATTGCTTCCTTCTTTTATTGAGGGTGCTCAAGCCGCAGTGCCGGAAGCAAAAGTTGATTTCAGAATTGTCGGTAACTGGTACGACGCTACAAAGGGGGCAGAGTTAGCCCGTTCTCTATACAATAGCGGCGTAGACGTTATTTTGCCTATTTGCGGTGGGGCTTCGCAGGGGGTAATTGCGGCCGCCAAAGAGCTGGGGTTTTATATCACTTGGTTTGATGAAGACGGTTTTGATAAAGCTCCGGGGTATATAGTGTCTTCTTCTGTTATGGCACAAAAGAAAATGGCTAAGGAAGCAACAGAAAAGGCTCTTTTAGGTATCATTGAGTATGGCAAAGCAAAAACTGTAGGTATTGAAGACGGTTATATCGATTTTGTACAGGATAATCCCCTGTATATAGAAACTGTACCGGAATCTATCAGAACTAAAATGGCTGCTTTGGTAGATGATATCAAAACAGGAAATCTTTTGTTACCTTCTCCATGAAAAAACTAGAACTAAAGCACATTTCCCATAGCTTTGGGGAAAAGCAAGTTTTAAAGGACTTTTCCGCTGTTTTTGAAACAGGCAGGCTGTACTGTCTGTTGGGAGAGAACGGAGCGGGAAAGTCAACCTTAGCTCATATTTTATCTGGATTGTTGACCCCCACAGAAGGCTGTATAATGATAGATGGCAGAGAAGTAAGTTTTCTGTCACCTAAAAAAGCCGGATTGCAGGGTATAGAAATGGTACATCAACGTCCTCTTCTTGTAAAACAGTTAAAGGTGTGGGAAAATATTGCCTTGGGAAAAGAAGCTCTCTGGGGGCCACGTTTTTTGGGCATTGTCAATAAAGCCCTATGTCTGAAAAAAACAGAACAGTTGCTACGGGATTACACTGTGGATGTGGAGTTACACCCTGAACAAACAACGGAAAATTTGCGGGGAGACCAACTGTTTTACACGGCTTTATTGGCTGCTTTGTATAAAACCCCTTCTTTTTTGATTTTGGACGAACCCTCCGCTTCTTTGGACGAAAATCAGCGAGACGCATTGTATAAGAGTCTTCAAAATCTGACTATGCAGGGATGTTGTGTTTTGGTCATTACCCATAGCTTACGGGAAGCAGTCAGATACGGAGATTACGTACTGGTGTTGAAAAAGGGTGTTCTTTCTTTACAAAGTCGTAGAGGACAGCCGACTTTTACTCAAGAAAGTATAAGAAGAGCTTTATTTTCAGAAGAAAAACTGTCATTGTTTAAGATGTATTCGGAAGAGCCGGAAAACAGGGATATACCCCTTGCGTCCGTAAAGCATAAAGTTTCCCATTGCAGCATATCTGAAACTTCTGCTTCCCTACATGACAGTGCAGGCCATGAGAAAACTTTGTTGTCAGTAAGTAATTTGTGTGCAAAACCCGTTCAGGGAGCAGCTCTTTTTAACGTGTCTTTTTCGGTAGACAGGGCTTCTCTTACTTTAATTTTAGGACAACGGGAAAGCGGAATGGAAACGCTGGAAAATATTATAACAGGTATGAAGCCTGATGTGCAGTCCGGGGAATATGTATTTCAAGGCAAGAAGTCTGTTCCTTTTTCCAAAAATCCTCTGACGCCCCAAAAGCTCCGGGAATTCGGATGCGGAATCGTTCCTTTTAACAGAACTTTTTGGGCATCCTATCCTGACTTAACAGTGGCTCAAGTTGCCGGAATATATGAAACTCCTGCCAAGAAAAAAGAAGTGGCAGAATTTCTTATTGAACAAAGCGGTATAAAAATTCATCCACAGGAATATGCAAAAAATCTTTCCGGAGGGATGTTGCAGCGCCTGATTTTGGCTCGGGAATTATACTACAAGCCTCGTCTATTGATTCTTTCTGAGCCTTTTCAGGGGTTGGACAGTTTTGCCGCCTTTGAAATGACTGAAAGATTGGTGTCTATAAAGAAGCAGGGAACCGGTATACTGGTGTTGTCAGGAGAAGGGATCTCTCTTTCAAAACATGCCGATTATACATACCTTTTAGACTCAGGGCATCTGTGTAGTGTGAACAAAGGAGAGTTGTTATGATAAAAAGAAATCGAAACATAATAACTGCTTTAGGGTTGACGGGAAATACCATAAAATCAGAAGCTCTTGCCGGTGTACTTGCTCTCACTGCCGGTTTAGTGGTAACACTTTTGTTGATTGGTATGGTGTCCGGGACTCCTCTTGTTGCCTTAGCTGATTTTTTTACGGGAGTATGGAGTTCATCTTTCTATATAGGTAATTTGTTAAATACCGCTTCACTTTTTATGTGGGCGGCTTTAGGGGCTTGTCTGGCTCTTGCCTCCGGCAGTTTAAATTTGGGCGGTGAAGGACAGATCTATGTTTCCGGATTTGTGGCTGCCCTTGTTCTGTTTTACGGCGGAGAATGTGGGCTTCCTGCATTTGTCACTGTGGGGTTTGCGGGAATTGCCGCTGTAAGTGCCGGAGTACTTTCTGTTGCGGTGCCTGTGGTTTTGTATCAATACCGCCGAAGCACCGAGCTTTTAACTACTTTTTTGGTTTCCGCTATTACCATTCCCCTTATAGATGCTGCTATCAGTGGCCCACTTCGGGATACAACAAAAAATCTTTTGGCAATTCCGGCTTTTGCAGAAAATCTGCGTCTTCCCCGATTATTACCGCCTTCTTCCTTCAATATAAGTTTTTTTCTTGCTTTGATTGTTTGCGTGGGAGTGGCCTTTGCTTTGTATACCACAAAAAAGGGAGCTGACTTTTGTCTGAGTGGTAAAGCTCCTGATTTTGCTCGGTATGCAGGATGCAATGTAGAAAAAATCCGAGGAATCGGACTACTGCTTTCCGGGGCATTCCACGGATTAGCGGGTTTTTTTGCAGTGTGGGGAACATATTATACCTGTCACAGCGGTTTTTACAGCGGTATGGGATGGACGGCTTTATCGGTAGCTTTAATAGCAAAAACAAATCCCATAGGGGTTATACCTGCTGCATTGTTGCTTTCTTGGATTTTTACGGCGGTAGACAGATCTGCCATTATGTATAGTTTTTCTTTTGACATAGAAAGTATTATTCAAGGAACAATTTTATTTTTTATTTCTGCCCAGTATATCATAAACAAAAGGAAGGATAGGTAATGGATTTTCTGTGGCAACTGTTCCGAACAACAGCTCCTCTCCTTGTTACTTCTACAGGAGTATTAATTAGTGAGTATGCCGGTGTTATGGCAATTTTTGCTGATGGCTTTATAAGTCTTGGAGGATTTTTATCTTACTGTTTTATGGTACAAACAGGTTCTCCTTTTGTATCCGTTTTTTTTAGTACAGCGATTTGTACTGTTTTGGGGTACGGAGCTGCTTTTGTAACTCAAAAACTGCGTGCCAATCCCTTTTTGACAGGGTTGGCTTTAAATATTGCGGTAACAGGAATTATTTCTTTCCTTTCTGTGGTGTTTTTCGGTACTCGGGGAGTTTTGGCTTCTTCACAGTACAATCTTCCTGAAGGAGCTGTTAGCGGCATGGTATGGTGTGCCTGGTTTTTGTCCTTACTTTTGGTTCTTATGCTTGTCTTTACCAAAGCCGGCACGTATATCCGTATTACGGGAAGTGCTCCTGAGGTAATGAAAGTTCGGGGTTTGTCTCCCGAAAGGTGGAAGTCTGTCAGTTGGGCAATAGCAGCTTTTTGTGCTGCCTTTGCCGGAAATCTTTTATCAATGCATTTGGGGTCCTTTGTACCTAATCTCAGTGCAGGACGGGGCTGGACGGCTTTGGCTGCAGTATTTTTGGGTAGAAAAAAAGTTTACGGAGTTTTCTTGGGAGTGTTGGTCTTTGGTTTGGCGGAGTATGTGGGAAACAATATCCAGCGAATCTCTTTTTTTGAAAACGTTCCGTCAGCATTATTACTGACTTTACCCTATATCGCCGCATTGTTGCTTATTGGTGGCAGTAAATCTCAAAAAACTACAGAATGATTTTGACTTATATTGACAATCTTGAAAAAAAAATCCAGTATACTTCGGTGTAAGATATACATCCTGTGATTACCGGAGGATTTTGTGAACGCATTGGTTTTTCAGACAGATTTTGGCTTGGCTGACGGAGCTGTCAGCGCAATGTACGGTGTGGCTTACTCTGTAAATGCTGAATTGAAAGTTCATGATTTGACCCACGAAATAACACCCTTTGCTATATGGGAAGCCAGCTATCGTTTAATTCAAACAATTCCTTATTGGCCGGAAGGTACTGTTTTTGTTTCCGTAGTAGACCCGGGAGTCGGTTCTGACAGAAAAAGTATTGTTGCTCGGACAAAATCCGGCAAATACATTGTTACCCCTGATAACGGAACCTTGACCCATGTTTTGCATTTTGACGATATTGCGGAAGTTCGCGAAATAGATGAAAAAAAGAACAGATTGCCTAATTCCGGGGAAAGTTATACCTTTCACGGTCGTGATGTATATGCTTTTACCGGCGCCCGCCTTGCCAGTGGCATTATTGATTACGAAGGAGTAGGGCCGCAACTTCCTGTAGAAGGGCTGATTAGTTTGCCTATTGTGGAACCCTATGTGGATGAGGCCGGTGTTCACGGAACTATCGATGTATTGGATGTCCGTTTTGGCAGTTTGTGGACAAATATCCCCAGACAGCTGTTTTTAAAGCTGGGATCAAAATACGGTGACAGACTCAGCATTACTATTGAAAATGACAAACGTATCGTATATAGAAACATAATTCTGTATGCAAAGAGTTTTGCCGATGTGTATGTGGGAGAAGCTTTAACTTACGTAAACAGTTTGGATTGTATGGCAGTGGCTATCAATCAGGGTAGTTTCGCCCGGGCATATAACATAAGTACCGGAAATTCTTGGGGTATTACCATTGCTCCCTTTAAGGGTTTTTAATTGATTTTTAAAACTCGGATTTACAGCGTATGTATGAGATTCGGGTTTTAAAATATATTTTGGAGGATTTCTATGAAAAAATTTTCTGTCAGAACGATTGTTGCCATCGGTATCGGTGCAGCTTTGTTTTTTGTACTGGGCCGTTTTGTTGCAATTCCCAGTCCCGTACCTAACACCAATGTATCCGTACAATACGGTCTTTTGGCTTTTATGTCTGTAGTATACGGCCCTGCAGCCGGTGCCCTTATCGGGTTGATTGGACACGCTCTCATTGACTTTAGCTATGGCTGGGGAATTTGGTGGAGTTGGGTATTGGCTTCCGCCGGTTTCGGTTTGTTGATGGGACTCGGTGCAAATCTTTTAAAAATCGAAGAAAATCAGTTGGGAAAATCCGGCTTGATTAAATTTAATATTGCTCAGATTGTTTGCCATATTATCAGCTGGGGTGTCATTGCTCCTGTATTGGATATTTTCTTGATGAAAGAACCCGCCGACAAAGTTTTTACTCAGGGATTGGTAGCCGGCGTAAGTAACCTTGTTACCACCGCCATTGTCGGATCTCTGTTGTGTATTGCATACGCAGCAACAAAACCCAAGGCTGGTAGCTTAAAAAAAGAATAGAAACTCTTTGTAACATACACAGGAAGGACCATGGAAAAAGATATCAGTATTTCCTTTGAAAATTTCGGTTTTCAGTACGTTTCACAAGCCGAACCGACCCTTTACGATATCAATCTTACAATTTACAAAGGAGAAAAAATACTTATTGCCGGTCCTTCCGGTTGCGGAAAATCCACTCTAGGTCACTGTATTAACGGACTGATTCCGGCGTCATATCCAGGAAAAAGTACCGGAACGTTAACCGTCGGTGGATTAAATGCCGCAGAAGAAGATTTGTCCGGTTTATCAAAGGTGGTGGGAACTGTGCTACAGGATACCGACGGACAATTTATCGGTTTGACGGTGGCAGAAGATATTGCCTTTGCTTTGGAAAATGACTGCATGGAAACAGAAGAGATCCATAAGACAGTGGAAAAAGTTGCCCGTCTTGTGGATGTGGATAAGGTTTTGAAACATGCACCCTATGAAATTTCCGGAGGACAAAAGCAGCGGGTCAGTTTAGGGGGAGTAATGGTCAACGATGTTGACATTTTACTCTTTGATGAACCTTTAGCCAATTTAGATCCTGCTACAGGAAAGCAAGCCGTAGAACTCATCGATGACATTCAAAAACGGACAGGATGTACGGTAGTTATTATCGAGCACCGATTGGAAGACGTTTTACATCGTCCTGTTGACAGAATTGTTTTGATGGAAGAGGGACGCATTGTATATGACGGCACGCCGGATGTTTTGTTGACAACAGACTTGTTGCCGCAAAAAGGTATCCGGGAGCCCTTATATGTGACTGCCTTAAAATATGCCGGTGTCAAGTTGGAACCGGCTATGCATCCCGATTTTTTACCGGAACTACAACTATCAGATCACCAGCGGCAACAAGTTTTTGATTGGTTTTCTAAACAACCACCTTCACCTGCCGATGAAAAAACAAGTCCCCTGTTGCAGATAAAAAATCTTGACTTTGCTTACAATACTTCCGGAACAAAAGTGTTGAAAGATATTACTCTCACTATTAACAAGGGAGAAATGCTTAGCATTGTAGGTACTAACGGAGCCGGTAAATCTACGTTTTCTAAAGTAGTATGCGGTTTTGTCACTCCTCAATGTGGCTCTTTGACATTTGACGGCATGGATTTGCAAAACCTGAGTATAAAGGAGCGGGCAGATCACATAGGGTACGTTATGCAAAATCCCAATCAGATGATTTCCAAAAACTTTATTTTTGACGAAGTGGCTTTTGGACTGGTCAATAGGGGCTTTGCTATGGAAGAAATAGAGCGGCGGGTAGAAGATGCTCTGACCGTTTGCGGACTGAGACCTTTTAAAAAGTGGCCTGTTTCCGCTTTAAGCTATGGTCAAAAAAAACGGGTCACTATAGCTTCCATGTTGGTATTAGAGCCGGAAATGTTGATTTTGGACGAACCTACTGCTGGTCAGGATTTCCGTCATTACACTGAGATAATGGATTTCCTTTCTCAGTTGAATAAAAGAGGCATGACTGTTGTACTGATTACCCATGACATGCATTTGATGCTGGAATACACTCCCCGAGCTGTGGTATTTAACGATGGACGTATTATTGCTGATGCATCTTCGGCGGAAGTTTTAAATTCTTTGGAAATTGTAGAAAAGGCTCACTTAAAGGAAACTTCTCTGTATTATCTTTCAAAAAAGTGCAATATTCAGGAACCGGAAGAATTTACAAAGCGGTTTATTGCTTGGGACAAAGAGGTACGTACCAATGGTTAATCTGTTTAACTATATTGAAAGAGATTCCCCTATACATCGGTTAACAGGAGCTTCAAAATTAGTCGGCCTCCTTATGTGGAGCCTAGCCGCCATGACGGCATTTCATACTCCCTTGTTGGTGATTTTGACCTTTGCTGCATTTTTACTGTTCCGTATTTCCCGCATAAAACTTAAGGAAATAAGTTTTATGCTGAAATTTACCTTTGTTTTTATGATTTTGAATAACCTGCTGATTTTTCTGTTTAGTCCCCAACATGCTGTTTCCATCTATGGTACAAAAACTGTATTGTTCGAAATTGCCGGACCTTATGTAGTTACGGCAGAGCAGTTGTTCTATCACTTGAATGTAGCTTTGAAATATACATGTACTATTCCTGTGGTGCTGTTATTTGTAAGTACTACCAACCCCAGTGAATTTGCAGCCAGTTTGAACAGAATCGGCGTAAGTTATCGCATAAGCTATGCCGTTTCTATAGCTTTGCGATACATCCCGGATATTCAGCGAGAATACTACGACATAAGTCAGTCTCAACAAGCCCGGGGTATTGAAATGAGTAAAAAAGCTAAGTTTTTCCAGCGACTGAAAAATATCAGTGCCATTTTGGTTCCTCTGATTTTATCCAGTTTGGAACGGATAGATACTATTTCCAATGCAATGGAGTTGCGGGGATTCGGAAAAGGTAAAAAACGTACGTGGTATAACGCCCGTCCCTTTTCCGTAGGAGATATTATCGCCATGGTAGTTTCTATCGGACTTTTTGTTTTGTCTGTGATTTTGACCTTGGTTACGGGAAGCCGTTTTTATAATCCTTTTGTCTAAAAAACTGTTGAGTAGGGGATTGGAAATCCTCTTTGACGGTAGAATATAAAAAACGGAAGAAAGCCCGCCAAGAAGTCACGGGCTTTCTTCCGTAGAATTTTAAAAGCCTAAAATTACAGGTATTGTCCCAAAATAGCTTTAAGACGTTGACTGCCGATAATTTTCATAAAGTTTGCAAGTCGGGGACCGGCATTTTTTCCAATCAACACCTGATAGACTATAGTAAAGAGAGCCTTTGGTTCCATACCGCTTTCTGTGGCAACTGCGTATACGGCTTCGGAAAGAGGTTTTTCTTCCAAAGTATCCATGATAGGTAATACCTGTTCATAGATTTTCCTGATGACTTCCCGTCCTGCCGGGTCAAGTTCCACGGTAGTACCCACCGGTTGCAAGGAAAACCGAAATTCTTCGGGAGCACATTCTGTGATCCAGTACCAAGCACATTCGCACCGAGTTCTCAGTTTTGCAACTTGTTCTGGTTTCACATCGGGAAGAGAGGCTAATACTGCGTCTATATCGCCAGAATTTGTCTGAAGAAGATTACACAGATGTCGCAAAGGCATTTGGTATGGCATTACTTCCGGCATTCCGTCTACTTGGGACAATTCGTAAATACGGCGCTCTTTTGCGTAGACGTCGTCATTTTTTGCTTTGTCTACACCCCAAGCGATTCGTTCTGTTTTATCGTAGTCCTCATAAGTTTTCAGTACATCCAAATCAAAACTGATGGAGAATTCTGTATTTGGACGGGTTCCTGCAAACATGTACCGAACGATTTCGGGCGGATACACTTTCAAAACATCCGGCAAAGAAATAACCTTTCCCTTGGAAGAAGACATTTTTCCGGGAGTTCCTTTTATACCGATAAAGTCGTATCTGAAGGTTTCCGGTGCCGGCCAATCATAGATTTCCTGAGAAACTAAGCGGGCTGTATCAAAGGAGCCTCCCTGACTGTGATGGTCTTTACCTGCAGGCTCGAATACTGTTTGTTCAAACTTCCATCTCATAGGCCAGTCAACACGCCAACCCAACTTTATACCAGAAGCCTTTGTTAAATCTGCCGTTTCGGAATGACCGCACTCTGTACAATGATATGTAATGCCGTTTTCGCCGTCGTAGCCGTCAATAACGGTAGTATCTCTGTTACATTTTTCACAGAAAATGGCAATAGGCCAGTATTCTTCCGTTTCGGGAATTTTGTGGTCTTCATCTCTGTATCTGTTGAGACAATCTTTGATTTTGTTTCTGTTTTGTAAAGCAATCCTCATGCCGTCGTCATACATGTGGGCTCTGTATCGCTTTGCCTGATACAGATATTCCGGATGGATACCCACTGCCGGCAATGTAGATTCTACGTCTACTTCGTGATGGCGGGCATAGGATTCGTCCCGCTCAAAAGGATCGGGAACCATAGTGATGGGAAATCGTAAATAGTGTTCCAACTCATCAGATTTGGGCATATTAAGGGGAACTTTACGGAACACGTCGTAATCATCCCATGAGTAAATAAATCTGACTTTTTTGCCTCTGTCTCTCAGGGCACGTACCACCAAATCCACGGAAATGATTTCCCGGAAGTTTCCGATGTGAACCGTACCCGAAGGGGTAATACCGGAAGCACAGGTGTAGCAGTCCAAGTCTCCCCGAGTACGGATAATTTTTTCTGCAGTTTGGTCTGCCCAGTGTACCAATTTTGTATCGGTTTTCTGTTCGCTCATTTTTTCCTCGTTATAAAAATATTCTGTCGGAATTTATCCTAAAAGCATCCTGTCGTTTGCCAATCCATCTCCGCTGACCATTTCAAACTTTTTTAACAAATCGGAAACTTGCAAATTACGTTTTTCTTCGCCGCTGACATCATATACGATTTTTCCTTCCAACATCATGATAAGTCGATTACCATAGTGAATGGCATTTTTCATGTTGTGGGTCACCATAAAAGTGGTAAGGTGATTTTCCGTTACGATTTCTTGGGTCAATTCCAAAACCTTAAAGGCCGTTTTGGGGTCCAAAGCGGCTGTGTGTTCATCCAGCAACAAAAGCCGAGGCTTCTTTAAGGTTGCCATCAACAGTGTTAAAGCCTGACGTTGACCACCAGACAACAATCCCACTTTGGAAGACATTCTGTCTTCCAAACCTAAATCTAGGGCAGCCAGATGTTGCCGGTAGAGTTCCATTTCACTTCGGGGAACTCCCCATTTTAACCCCCGCTTTTCTCCTCGGCGATATGCCAAAGCAAGGTTTTCAACGATTTCCATGTTGGCAGCTGTACCCATCATGGGATCCTGAAACACTCTTCCCAGAAACTGGGCTCGTTTATGTTCTTTCCAAGAAGTAACATCAATACCGTCTAAAGTAATGGTTCCGCAATCTACAGTGTGTACTCCTGCAATGAGATTCAACAGTGTAGACTTTCCGGCACCGTTCCCACCTATAACAGTAACAAAGTCACCTTCTTTTAATTCCAGATTAATATCTTTTAGAGCCTGTTTTTCTGTAATGGTACCGGGATTAAAAGTTTTTGAAACGTGAGTCACCTTTAGCATGATGAACCTCCCTTGGGAGTTTGGGTTTTAATTCGTTTTTTCAGCACCGGCAAAGCCAAAGCGGCAGCAACGATAATTGCTGTTAACAATTTTAAGTCTGTAGACTTAAGTCCCAACTGTAATACCACAGAAATAATTATTCGGTATACAACGGACCCTAAAACAACGGAAAGCAGTCTATACCAAAAAGAAAATCGTGCACCAAAGATGACTTCTCCGATAATGATGGAGGCCAAACCTATAACAATGGTTCCTGTTCCCATTCCCACGTCTCCGTATCCTTGGCTTTGAGCTACCATGGCACCGGAAAGAGCTACCAAAGCGTTAGACAGCATCAAACCGATAATCTTCATATTGTCGGTATTCACACCTTGAGCCCGCACCATTTTTTCATTGTTTCCCGTGGCACGGATGGCACTTCCCAACTCCGTACCAAAAAACCAATACATAATCAGTATAATTACTACAGAAAAAAGTACTCCCACTACAAGAGAACTAAGGGTTCTGTTCATTCCCATAGTTTCTTCAAAAAAACTCATAACCGTATCAACACCTAAAAGAGGAGTGTTTGCCTGTCCCATAATTCTGATATTGATGGAATACAAGGCAATCATGGTGAGTATACCTGCCAAAATTCCCGGAATTTCCAATTTTGTGTGAAGTAATCCTGTTATAATGCCGGAAATTCCTCCGGCAATAAAAGCTATAAGAAGAGACAAAAAAGGATTCCAACCGTTTACAAGCAATACAGCAGTGACGGAGCCTCCCAAAGCAAAACTGCCGTCTACCGTTAAGTCGGCAAAATCCAATACCTTAAATGTTATGTATAACCCTAAGGCCATTATTCCCCAAAGAACTCCCTGAGAGGCAGCCCCTTGAATAGCCAGTAAAATACCCATAATGTAGTCCTTACAAATAAATGCTGTCCCGTAATAGTATCAAATTTACGGAATTATGTCAGTATTTTGCAGAAAACAGAGCAAAAACTGTTATATACGCTGATAGATAAAAAACAGTCGGTAGTTACACCGACTGTTATACATATTTATTTACAAAACCTTGGTTCTGTAGTCATTAAAGTTTGATAAAATTCTTATCAAACTTATTTAATTCCATACTGAAGCTCTGTGGGAATAGTTATTCCTAAAGCGTCAACGGTTTTCTTGTTAATGTACAAATCAGCATTTTCCAAATATTCGATGGGCATTTCCGCAGGATTTTTTCCGTCTTTCAAAATGGAAACTGCTTGTTTTGCTGTTTGTTTTCCCAATTCGTAATAGTTAATACCATAGGTTGCCAGTCCGCCGTTAGAAGCCATGCCTGTTTCTCCGCAGAAAACGGGGATTTTTGCCGGTTCTGCAACCAATGCAACGGTAGCTATGCCGGCGGCTATCATATTGTCGGTAGGTGAGTAAATTGCATCTACTTTGCCCACTAAACTTTGAGTAACCTGCTGAATTTCATTGGAATTGGAAACTGTAGCGTCGATGTATTTAATACCAAGAGAATCGCATACACCCTTTGCAATATCGATTTGGAATTTTGAATTTTGTTCACTGGAACAATATAAAAACCCTATGGTTTTTAAATCAGGTATGATTTGTTTTGCCAATTTAATTTGCTGTTCTACCGGTGTTAAATCAGAAGTACCGGATACATTTGTTCCTGGCATTTCATTGGATTTGACCAAGTCAGCGGAAGCCGGGTCGGTAACAGCAGTGATAAGAATAGGAATATCTTTTGTCAAAGCTGCAACAGCTTGGGCTGCAGGAGTTGCAATGGCCAAAATCAAATCTGATTGGTCATTTACAAGTTTTTGAGCGATGGTAACACAGTTTGCCTGTTCTCCCTGAGCGTTTTGGTAATCGATTTTAACTGTTTCACCGTCTACATAGCCGGCTTCTGCAAGTCCGTCTACAAAGCCTTTGTAGGCGTCATCAAGGGCAACATGTTCTACTAACTGAACAATTCCTACCTTAGGAAGCTTTGTTCCGTTGTCTGTTTTTGAA
Organism: Candidatus Treponema excrementipullorum; assembly: GCA_018883625.1. GTDB lineage: Bacteria > Spirochaetota > Spirochaetia > Treponematales > Treponemataceae > Treponema_F > Treponema_F excrementipullorum. The sequence goes on along the minus strand of JAHLFV010000115.1, from coordinate 5,799 downwards.
CATCCGGCAAGGCACAAAGCCGAAACAAGAAGTGCACACATAATAAGTATGGATATTTTTACACCTTTCATTTTCATCCTCTTACAATTTTACTAAAGTAACTTTAGTATATTCAAAGAGCGCAGTATTAGTCAAGTAAAATAAGCATGATTAAAGCTATTCCCCTAAAAAATTTATCGGTTTTTCTGCATAAATAAGGGTGTTTCAAACATGTTTTTATGTTAGAATAAAACAGCGATGAAATCTATCTATGCAGGTTTATTTTTAATAGTAGCGTGTTGTTTCTCTGTTTTTGCCACCACCCTAGACAGTTCCGATTGGTTCGGATTCGGTGGTTCCTTAGGAACCGGCGGAGTGTGGAGTTCCGGTTCTTTGGTTGAAAATCCCGAAGCTTTAAAAAATATTAAGGGGTTTTATCGGGTCATTTTGGAAACGGATGCCTGTGTTGAATTACGGTTTCAAAAAAATATAGTTCTTGCCGGAGGACTGTATTCTCTCTTTGATTTTAAATTTAAAAATGGCGAACACGCCCACTCCATTGACTATGGATTTTACGGTGGACTTCGAATCTATCCAGAATTGAAAGGGTTTCGTTTTGGTGTGGATTATCTTATCGGGCGTCGTAATGATTTTATCGATATGGTCTCTATAGGGAAGTTGCAACCCGCTACTCAGTGGGGAAATGGCTTCCGGTTTTTGTTGGAATACGATTTTTTCTACAATAACAAGGGTGTTTCTCCCGTAGTGGGAGCTGCCTGGCGCCACGTTCCCCGGGGAGGATTTTCCGATAACGCTCTTTCTGTGTACTTGAAATTTTTATACCGCTGATTGCTTTCCGGTATTTTTTCTGCTTCCCGCTTTGAGTACGGTGACTCTATAATTTTCTACCCGTTGCCGGTCTTGTCCCAACGGATTTTTTTCTAAGACTTATCTCTACGTAACGTTACACAAAAAAAGACTGTCTGGAAAGCAAAAGCTACCGAGACAGTCTTTTTGATAGGTGTTATCTGTAATCACTCACACTTGAGAAGATGCGAAAAGTGATCCCAACAAACACAACGATACCCTGTTACCGGGCATAATCTACGATTCTAGTCTCCCGAATCATGGTAAGTTTTATACGTCCGGGATATTGCAAATCGGTTTCGATTTGTTTTGCGATTTTTCTTGCCAAGTCTTTTACTTCCTGGTCGGAAATCTTTTCATTGTTAACAAGTACCCGCAATTCCCGTCCGGCTTGAATGGCGTAAGCTTTTTCTACACCGTTGAAACTTTCTGCCAAACCTTCCAAATTTTCCAATCGCTTGATGTAGTTATCCACTGTTTCCCGACGGGCTCCCGGACGGGCTGCAGAAATGGCATCAGCAATTTGTACAATAATGGACTCTATGGAATTTGGTTCAATATCGTAGTGGTGAGAACCTACGGCATTAACAACAATGGGGTGTTCTCCCATCTTTCGTGCCATATCCATACCGATTTCTGCATGGTTTTGATCGGAATCGCTTTCGGCACCCTTTCCGATATCATGAAGCAAGGCAGCCCGTTTTGCCAGTTCTCTGTTTGCCCCTAACTCTCCGGCTAACATTCCGGCAATAAGAGCTACTTCCTTTGAGTGATACAGCACATTTTGACCGTAACTTGTTCGGAAGTACAATCGTCCCAAAGCTCGGATACCGTCCTGACTCATGTTGTGAATACCCAAATCAAAGAGAACTTTTTCTCCCTCTTCATAGATCTTCTGTTGAATTTCCCGGGTAACCTTTTGGACAATCTCTTCAATGCGAGCCGGATGAATACGTCCGTCAGTGATAAGTCTTTCCAAAGATATTTTTGCAATTTCCTTACGAACAGGGTCAAAGCAGGAAATAACAACAGCCTCTGGAGTATCGTCGATAATAATATCAACGCCTGTAAGGGTTTCCAAAGTACGGATATTGCGACCTTCCCGGCCGATAATGCGCCCTTTCATTTCATCGCTGGGTAAAGACACAGCCGCCACAGTAACCTCACTGGTGGTCTCTGCTGCAATTCTTTGAATGGTAGAAATCAGAATTTCCTGTGCTTTCTTTTCAGAAGTCAGGTGAGCTTCCTGCTCTATTTTGTTAATAAGAGCTTGGGCATCATGACGGGCTTCATTTTCCAAATCCTGAATAATTAAATTCTTGGCTTCCTGAGCCGTCAATCCTGAAATTCGTTCCAATTCTTGACGACAGTGCTCTTCTTTTTCGGAAAGAGAAATTTCTCGCTTTGAAATTTCCTGTTCCCGAGAAACAAAAGATTGCTCTTGCTTATTCAAGTCGCTGTCTCTTTTATCCAAAGCTTCTTCTTTTTGGATAAGCCGTCGTTCCATCTTTTGCAAGTCGCTTCTGCGCTCACGGTTCTCCCGTTCTTGCTGTTTTTGTTCTCGAATGAGTTGTTCTTTCGCCTCTAATAAAATTTCCTTTTTCTGAGCTTCCGCTTCCTTTATTGCGTCCTGTTTAATCCGTTCCGCTCTTTGTTCAGATGCAGATAGTTGAAATCTGGCATATAGCCAGCGAATAGTCCATCCAAGAACAATTCCAAAAACAGGGAGTAGAATAATCAATAAAATATTATCCATTTTCGTATTCCTAGTTTGTTTTAAAATTGTTCTGATACAAGGTATCATAAGAAAAGTGGATTGTCAAATCAAAACTAAGTAATATATGAAGAAAATAAACAAAAATTTATTGGATATGTTATTTGACGGATTGCCCTATTATGGGATATTATTTAAAGAGTAAAAATTGTTGTTTGGAGGAAAAAATGTTACTGGATAATGTATTGTTACAATACAGTGAAGCAGCTACTGCCAGTAGTATAATTGACACTGAATTATACACAAAATATGAAGTAAAACGGGGATTACGAGATATCAGCGGTAAGGGTGTTTTAGCCGGATTGACGGAAATCTCCGAAGTTATGGCATATAGAATCGAAGATGGTGACTTAATTCCCTGTGATGGACGGCTATTTTACAGAGGGTATGATATCCGTGATTTAGTAAAAGGTTTTTTACAAGATAAACGGATGGGGTACGAAGAAATAGCTTATTTGCTTTTAATGGGAAAATTGCCCTCCAAAGAAGAATATCAGGAATTCAGAAAAGTGCTGGGTGAACTCATGACTTTGCCGGACGAGTTCTTGCGTAATACTATTATGAATGCTCCCGGTCACGATATGATGAACCAGTTAGCTACCAGTGTCTTAACCTTGTACACCTATGATGACAAAGCAGAAGATATTTCTATTCCGAATGTATTAAGACAGTGTTTGCGTCTTATAGCTCAATTTCCTAGCTTGATGATTTATGGGTATCAGTCATATGCATACTACTACAACAAGCAAAGTTTAATCATTCACAGTCCCGATCCAGAGCTTTCCATTGCAGAAAATATTTTGCACATGTTGCGCCCTGACTCAAAATTTACGGAGTTGGAATCCCGTATTTTGGATTTGGCTTTGGTGCTCCACGCCGAGCACGGTGGCGGTAATAACTCTACTTTTACAAACCATGTAGTTACTTCTTCCGGTACAGATACCTATTCTGCTATGGCTGCCTCTCTGTGTTCATTAAAAGGTCCCCGCCACGGCGGAGCCAATATCAAAGTTATCAGAATGTTTGAAGACATGAAAGAACATATTTCCGACTGGAAGGATGAAGACGAGATTTCCGCCTACATAGAAAAAATTCTTGATAAACAAGCCTTTGACAAAAGTGGTCTTGTATACGGTATCGGGCATGCTGTGTATTCTCTTTCCGATCCCCGTTCTTTGATTTTGCGGGAATTTGTTAAGGAATTGGCTTATTCAAAAGGTGCGGAGGAAGAATACGATTTTTATTCCAAGATAGAAACTTTGGCACCTCAAGTTATCAGTCATCGAAGAAAAATGTATAAAGGTGTCAGTGCCAATATCGATTTTTATTCCGGTTTTGTTTATAAAATGCTTGATTTGCCTCCTGCTCTGTATACCCCATTGTTTGCCACTGCCCGTTTAGCAGGGTGGTCCGCTCACCGCATCGAAGAATTGGCTAACAACGGAAAAATCATCCGTCCTGCTTATAAGTCTGTAGCCGGACATAAAGAATATCGATCCATGGGAGAAAGATAACATGAAAGATGTGAGAGCCTCCGCCAAAAAAACTGTCTACGATGTATGTGGCATTAAAGCCGGAGAACGGGTTCTTATCATAACGAATAGGGTAGAAAAAGACGGTGTTGCCGACACAGAAGTTATTTCTCAGGCAATTTACGATGAATGTTTGGAAGTGGGTGCAGACCCTGTTATTATAACGCAGCCGGTAAAAAGCTCTTTGGATGCAGCCGACAAGGCTGTCATTGCTGCCATCGCCTTAGAGCCTGATGTCTGTATGTCTATTTCTGCAGAAAAACTAGGTAAAGATGCCGCTGCAATTACAAATCCCTATGTGGGAGAAGATGGGGATACATACGACCATGTATTTGACTATATGCTGAGAAGTCGAAAAAACATGCGGGCTGTATGGACTCCGGGAATAACTCTGGACATGTTTAACAGTACAGTTGATATTGATTATCCGTTGCTGAAAAAAAGATGTTCCACCTTATGTGAACTGTATAAAAATGTAGAGCGAGTCCATATAACGGCTCCTGCCGGTACCGACGTTGTGATCCCAGTTAAAGGCAGAAATCCTATGTCTGACGATGGTGATTTTACAAAAGGTGGTAGCGGTGGAAATATTCCTGCCGGGGAAGTATTTATCAGTCCTGTAGTAGGCGACGGGATGTCTACCGGATGTCAGGGTAAAATTGTGTTTGACGGTTCTATTGCAGTAAAATACGGTACAGTGAAAATCGAAACTCCCATAGAAACTGTTGTAGAAAACGGATTTATAACAGATATTCGAGGTGGTAAAGAAGCTGACATGCTTTTAGATACCATTACCACTGCAGAACGTTCTGCCAAGGAAATGGGAGAGGATGGCAGATTGCCTAAAGACGTGGCAGAAAGTTATCGTCGTAATGCCAGAAATATCGGAGAATTAGGTATAGGTTTAAATCCTGCAGCGTCAATTAAAGGCAATATGCTGGAAGATGAAAAAGCATTCAATACATGTCATATCGCTATCGGGGAAAACTATGATAACGATGCCAGTGCTTTGATTCATTTAGACGGAGTTATTAAAAATCCTACAATTGTGTTTATGTACGAAGACGGTAGCGAGAAAACCGTTCTTTTGGACGGTGTATTGCAATTTTGACCTGTGGGTTTTGCGGTAATAATTCACTGCAATCCTATTCGAGTATAAAAAAAGCACTTTTGAGGTCCTCAAAAGTGCTTTTTATTTTCCAAGATGTTACTTATCAATCAAACTCAGAAAACTCATCATCAAAATCTGATGGAGAACTTGTCGTATTTACATTTACACTGGAAGGTGCACTGAAGTTTTTAGGAGTTGATACCTGTGGTGTAACTACAGGTTTTCTCTCCTGTATGATTTCGGAAGCTCCGTCCATATCAATTTTAAAGAATGCAATTTCCTGCATCAAGTTGTCGGCATGTTCGTTAAGGACTTGGGCAATTTCAGACAACTGTTCTGAAGCGGAGGTATTTTCCTCAGCAGCAGCCTCCATTTCGTGGATTGCATCCTGAAGTTCTTGCATACTGGAATCTTGCTGACGACTGGCAGCTGCAATTTCGTCAATAAGTTTTCCTGTTCTTTCAATGCTGGGAACAACACCTTCGATAAGCTTTCCGGCTCTGTCTACAACGCCAACACTGTCTGTGGTTAAGTCG
>JAHLFV010000114.1 GCA_018883625.1 Candidatus Treponema excrementipullorum | reverse complement strand
AGGTAATGTATCCGTGAGTGAGAAGTTTTTTTAAAATCTCCGCTCGGGTAGCAGGAGTTCCAAGTCCGGTAAGTTTCCCGGTATCATCTGTATCTTCTCCTTTGGGATTTTCCATCAAGGCAAGAATACTTGAATCCGTGAAATGGGATTTTGCTTTTGTTAGCTTATTTAGGATTGTAGCGTCTATAATTGGTAATGATTGTGTCTGAGATAATAACGGTAGTTGTTGCTCTTCTTTATCATCTTCAGCATTTGTAGTTTTCCATCCGGCATTGATGACGGTTTTACCGGAAGCAAGAAAATTATAAGAATCGTGGTTTAAAATAACTTGTACCACTTCATAGGTATGAGGTTCCTTTATGGTATTAAAAAAACGTTCTGTAACGGCAAGGTATACATTTTTTTCCGTTGGTGTTGCGTTATTCGGAAGAGGAGCTAAAGGAATAAGGGCATGGTGATCTGTCAGTTTTGCAGAATTGAAAATTCTTTTATTCTTTATTGTAATTTGTTCTATCTGGCAACCTATGGCAAGGGCTGGATAGATGCCTGATAATGTATCATAAACTTTTTGAAATAAATCCGTGTTATCATCTCCCAATACGACAGAGGGAGTTCTAGGGTAAGATAGACACTTATATTCTTCATACAATTTTTGTGCAATTTCCAAAGTTTCATCCGGACTGAGATTGAATTTTGATGAGCAGTGTTTTTGTAAACCGGTAATGTTAAAAAGCTGGGGTGGTTGAAGATGTTTTGTTTGCCTGGAGACATTTTTTACTGATACGGTGGTTCCCGGTTTTATAGTTGTGGTAGCCGAAGATAAGAAACTGCTATCTACAGTAAACCGGGTACCGGATTCAGTGGACAGTAATGCAGTAAATTCTTTACCGTCTTTTTCTAGTTTGATTTCAAATTCTTTATAAGGTTCTGGGGTAAAGTTTTTAATTGATTTTTCACGCAAATAAATTGCACCTAAGACGGCGCTCTGTACCCGGCCGAATGAGCATAATGTACCGGTACTACAAGAAAGAAGCCGGGTAATATTTATTCCGACCAACCAGTCAGAATGTTGCCGTGCATAGCCGGCCATTTTATATGATTGATATTCTTTCAGGGGTTTCGCTGTAGCAAGTCCGTTTTTAACAACCTCGGGAGAAAGTGCCTGAGAAACCCAAAAACGTTTTGCCGTTTCATACTCAGTAAAACCAACGTGGTTTAAAATAATTGCCCCAATGAGTTCGCCCTCTCGTTCCGCATCGGTGGCAAGAACAAAGTCCTCTTGCCCGAAAATCCGGAAGGCATTCCGGATTTTCTCCAGTGTTTTATTGGAGTCAGGAATTTTCCGATAGTTCATTTTAACTGGAATTATGGGCAGCGTTTCTTTTGTCCATTTTTTTAAATCCGGGTTATAGTCTTCAGGTTCGCACAATTCCAAAAGATGTCCGTGGGCTGCAATAATGCAGTCTTTTCCTGATCTTTGGTACCAACCGTTTTCTTTTGAGAATGAAAAGCCGCCAAGTGCGGCTGCGATGTCTTTTGCCACAGATGGCTTTTCGGTAAGGATGAACATTTATTCCACTCCGTTTCATTTTTGGTAATAGGCTTGTATTTAGTATTTACAATATCATAACATTATGATATTGTAAATATATGACAGGTAGTGCAAGATAAAAAATGGTATTGTCTCCATGTTTAACTTACTACCTGTCATATATTTATTTATAATATTCTGTTTTCTGAGGTATAACGTTTGTAATACGTTATTTTAAGGAAAATTTTGGAGGAGGTTAATGAGTCTAGACTGGTCAAAATTCAAGAGAAAAAAGAACAGACTTCGCATCAGATGGCAGTGGGCTAAATATGATGATGATATAGACCAAGTGAAAAAATTTTATCGAGCAATTAGAAGAAATAAAAGTTCTTCTTCTTATGCGAAACCTAAAAATATCTTCATCGGCAACAGAAACCTTATCAGTCCAAAACAACAAAACGTTATGGTCAAATTCAACTACAGTAGGATTGAAAAGAGTCATAAGACTCTGCTGGAACAATATTTGCCACAAGAAAGGAAGGAAAATGTTAAAGAAAAACCTGTTTTCTTTTCTGCAAAAAGAGAGGGCCAGGAAGCATACGAAGCATATAAAAGTAACATGGTTCCACTTCATTTTAAAATCATTTTATCACCTGAAACAAACAGACTCCCGCTTAAAAATTATACAAGGGCTTATATGGAGAGGGTGGAATGGGAGTTGGGAGTGAAGTTCGATTGGGTTGCGGTTGTACATACAGATAAACCACACCATCATGTCCATATTTTGATCAATGGGGCAGATAGAGATGGAAAACCTTTGAAACGCCCGTTTCCGAGAGATTTTGTGACAAGAAGAAGTCATATAATTGCATCTGAAATTGCAACAAACATCATTGGGCAAAGAAGTATGGAAGATATAGCATTGTCAAATGATAGAAAATTATCAAGTAATCGCTGGACATCCTATGACGAAGACATTCAAAAACTTTCCAAAAATAATAAGATTGTTCCGGAAAGTGAACGTTTAAGAAGAAGGCTTAATCATCTGATTGAACTTGATCTTGCTACGTATGAGAATGGTATATATTCTCTTGAAAAAAATTGGGACACTACATTACAGATAACCGGAAGGTATAATTCTTTTTTATACGCACGGGATGAACTCAAATGGAATTTAAAAAATGATTTAAAACTGTTTGAAGGTGGACAAATTTCAGGAATTGTACGGAAAGTATACACCCTAGATGATGAGTACGAAAACAATAATGCAGTTATTATTGAAAACAAAAATGAGGCATATTTTGTTCCTCTGTTCAATCGACCGTCAAAAAAAATGGAAGGTAAAGAATGTGTAATTGAAGCTTCGGCTACATCTAAAGGAAGACTGGCAGCCAAAATTTACACGATATCAAAAAAAACAGAAAAAGAAAAAAATGTTTCTCAAGGAAAATCATCGGAGAAAACAAAGAGAATGAGATAATTTTGTCTTTGGATTTACAATAACATAACATTATTATATCATAAACTAAGAGGAATGAAATTGAATAATTAGCGCCATTTGGCGCTAATTAAGGGAGCAGCTTAATGAAGAGATCAGACTGGTTGAAAGAGAACGGAAATGCAGGAGTGAGCCTTGAAGTATGGAACTTTTTCAGGTTCTTTATTCCTTTTTTATTTTTTGTTCTGGGGTGGTTTTTGTCGGCTCAAGTTTTTGCAAAAAGTATGAATTATGATAGCAGAATAGTCGGGCTTTCTAAGACCATCGGGAATTTCACATTTTATTCCATATTTGTCTATCTTGCTGCCTGCATCAAATATATTTTTTATGAGGCGTTTCAGCCTTATATTTTCGCATCCTTTATTCCTATGATTGCCTGTACAGGGGTTGGTTTGTTGTTTGTCCTTGTATGGGGTGTAATTCGTGCGATGAATTCTCGGGCAAAGACCCTACATGGTACGGCCAGAATTGCAGTTAAAAAAGATTTAAAAAAGAATGGTCTTTTACCCAAAGAACCAGGAATAATTCTTGGACAATTGAAAAACGCCAAAACAATTGCCCATAAAGAAAGCGATACAGTTTTGAGACTGGAGGCTAAAAAAATCAGTCAATTTATTGCTACCAGCGGAAAAGTGAATGTTCTACTACTGGCACCTACCGGAAGTGCTAAAGGTGTTGGAATCATAATTCCGAGCCTCTTAACATATAAGGGTTCTGTCATTGTTTTTGATCCGAAAGGTGAAAACTACAATATAACTGCCGGATGGAGAGGGACATTCAGCCGAATTTTGAAATTTTCTCCTACATCACGATTTACTGTAAGATTTAATCCTGTGATGGCTATCAGAGATGGAGATGAATATGCATTCCGAGATGCAAACTTGATAGCAGACATCATCTTTGCACCGGCTTCCAAAAGTGGCTCTAATGAAACAGAACAATATTTTGCCAATTCAGCCAAGAATATGGTAACAACAGCAATTATGCACCTGCGTTTTGCAGATGATATCAATGATGAAGACAGATCTTTATCTGGTGTTTTGAAATTTCTGACACAGACCGGTGTAGAAGATCTTGAAAATAATAGCGGAGAAGAAGAGGGTGGAAATGTTGATAAACAATTTCTTGCAATGATTAAAGCGAAACATTTTTATCGTATTCAAAATCCTGATGGCACATTTAAGAAAGTTGAGGCAAAAAATCTTCATGAAAAAATAACCGGTGGGGCAACCCGAGCAATACGGATGAACCCGAAAGAAAAGTCTTCCACCTACAGCACTGTATTTTCTAAATTACAATTATTCGATGACCCGATGATTGCCTATGCTACCAGCGGAAATGACTTTGAAATCGAAGATTTTATAACAAGTGAAGAGCCTATTTCCCTCTACCTTGCTATACCATATTCTGATATTGAACGTATAGCACCGATTATCAGGATTCTTATAACCTTTATGCTAAAAAAGTTTTCGGAAGGGGAAACACAACACGGAAGTGTTCGGTTAAAGCATCATTTAAACTTTATTCTTGATGAGTTTCCCGTCTTAGGACATTTTCCGATTATTGCTCAAAATATGGGTGTTCTGCGAGGATATGGAATAAATTTCCTTATCGTATGTCAGGCACTAAGTCAGCTGATTGATGTATACGGCAAAAATCATCCTTTCCTTGACCACTGCGTTGTTCAAGTTGTGTATGCACCAGGAAGTACGGACGACGCAGAAGAATTTTCAAAAGCAATCGGAAACAGGACATTTTCAGAAATGAAAATATCTTCCAGTGGTAAACGGTTCGGCAAAGCAGATAATCTTAATTTCAATGAAAATGCATCGGGGCAGAGGTTCCTCGATGCGGCGGATATAAAACGACTTCCGGGTGATAAGTGTTTGATTCTTGCCCATGGTATGCAGCCTTATGTGGCAACTAAATGCGTTTATTATATGGATCCAAGATTTAAAGATAAGTTGAAATTGAAAGCGCCGGCAACAAACAAAGAATTGAGCCGAGAAATTGCAGGACTTCCCTCATACATAAGGCGAAAGAAAGAAAAAGAGAGTGAAAAAAATCGTCCTGTAATGGAGGTAAAAGGTGATGGATCAAAAATCGATGAGGATGAGTACCTTGTAGAAGATGATGAATTTGATACTTTGTTGCTGAAACTTGCTGCATCGTCTGAAACACAGTCTGATACAGATACATCAAGTGAAAATAATGTGTGGCAGGCAGCAGCTGATGAAATCTTCGAAGATGATGGAAGCGATGATGATATTGAGATTTCTTCTTCTTTTGCATAAATAAAGGTGAGATAAATGGCTAATGAAAAAAAATATCAACTGATAAAAGTAAACGTTACTTTAACAACCAAAAAACAGCTGGAACAGGTCGCCGCTGTTCAGAGGACAAGTGTCAGCAGTATTGTAAGAGATTTAATCAATGATTACTTGAAAAAAAATGATAAAGCTCGCGAATTGATGATAAAACTTGCGTCAATAAATGAATCACCTGAAATACAATCTAAACACACTCTGAGATCTCTGGTGAAAAGGATGATTAAGCGACGACAGAGGAAGAAATTATTGAAGGACATATTGAAGGATATAGCTTCTTTGACGTGAACAGGAGGAATATATGAGTGAAAAGAAATTTGACACGATTGTAGTCAAAGTTGATTCAAAAACCAAAAAACAGCTGGAACAGGTCGCCGCTGTTCAGAGGACAAGTGTCAGTAGCATTGTAAGAGATTCAATCAGTGATTACTTACAAAAGGATATTACTTGGCAGGGGCAAATGCAGGCAAGTATGGAAGTGCTACGAAGACAAATTGAGAGACTTAACCAAATTATAAATTTATTTATTGATTTCTGGCTGTTTTGGACGGAGTATTACTTCGCATATACAAAACCCTTCGGTGATATGGATGAACAGCAGAAAAAGTTATTAATTCGTCAGGGAAAGAACCGTACGGACATGATGGTGGAAGCGTTTAAAATAAGAATGAAAGAAAAGAAACCTGGCTTTGTTGAAAAATTTGTGTCTGATTACATAGTACAGGATAAAGCCGAAGTATGACTGAGCTAAAGCAAGTGCCTTTATCTGCACAAGAATTGGCAGAAAAACAAAGAAAAGACAGACTTATACAAATAATGTTGGATGATCTCAAGCCAATTAAACCATACTTGGATGATCCTGCTGTTACAGATATTGCAGTACAGGATTCCGGAGAAATTATCATTTCCAAGTTTGGTCAGGGAAGAATCTTTACGGGCTTACAAATGTCTGACATATCTGTCTATCGAATAATAAAGGCAGTTGCAGCTGTTTCAGAAGTAAAAGTTGACGCATACTCTTCATTACCCAAATTGGAAGCATTTATTCCAGGCTATAACGCTCGAATAACGGGATTGCTACCAAATAAAGTAATTAGACCGGTTATATCAATACGGAAACCGGCAAAAGAAATTTATACCCTTGAGCAATATGTTGCCAATGGCCAAATGACAGAAGAACAAAGAGAATTAATTGTAAAACATATAGAAGTTAGAAACAACATTATTGTATCCGGTCAAACCGGATGCGGTAAAACGACGCTGACCAATGCAATTATACGCCAAATGGAAATTTTTACTCCAAATGCAAATTTCTACATCGTAGAAGATGTTCCGGAACTGCAATGTTCAGCTCGGATGAAAACAACAATATTCACTGATAAATATACAGCCGACGAGGCTGTTGAGGAGGCGCTTAGGTTTAATCCTGACAGAATCATTTTTGGCGAAGTAAGAAACGCCAAGATCATGAACGCTCTTGTAACGGCATGGAACACCGGACACAAAGGTTCAGTTACGACTATCCATGCCAATAATTGCATGAGTACGTTGACCCGCATTAAAAAGCTGTTGTCAACAATTAACGCAGATACCATGGATGACCTATCGGAAATCATCCAATTGGTAGTTCACTTATCTAAAACTTCCAAGGGAATCATCGTTGATGAAATCTTGGAGGTTAAAGAACAAACCAATGACTTACTCAATCTTATTGAACAAAATGGTTTGGCTTAACAACTTATGTAAGGATTAAACGTGAAAAATACAATTCAAACAAAAAAGACTGAAAGTTTTAGGAAAAAACTTTTCGTATGTATGCTAGTTTGCTTTGCTCTTCTTACAGTGGGAGTTTTTGCACAAAGCAATGGAACAATTGCAGAGCTTGAGGAAAAAGCAGGACTTATTATGGATCTGTTTTCAGGCAAAATCATTGCAATAATCATGTGTGTTGCTCTGATGATATGTTTTGCAATCATCGCTTGGGGAAATGCCCAAGGTGAAGGAGCATCAACCATCAAAAAGGTTATGCCATGGGTAATTGCTGTTATCGGTATCGGATCTGCTGCCGGAATCACATCTTATTTCCTTGGAGTAAGTCCTAACTGATTTTGAGAGTGATTGACTTATGTATTTCTGGCACAGTATTCCCTGCTGTGCCGGAAATACTTTACGGAGAGTGTTATGGAAGAATCCTTATACGACTATGAAATAACGGTACACCAAAGTCTTCTGCATCCCATTCAGTTTATGGGTATCGGAGAAATGGCTTTTGTTATAATTGCCATGTTTACTACAATGTTAAGTACATTGATTTCTCCGTGGTGCATTATTCTAGGTGTGATTGCACTTTTGTTGCTGAGGTTTATGTGCAAAGATGAGCCGTACTTGGTTGATTTTATCGTACAGAATTTGTCTCAAGCTGATAAATACGGAGGTTAAAGGTGAGTTTCCTTGTTTCAAACAAACAAAAAAAAGACAAAAAAGAAAAAAAAAGTGTTTTCTCACCGGTCAAGTTTTCACTTTATAAAAATAAGGGTGCTGAACTTACCAGTTTATGTCCTTGGATATTGATGGCAGACGATGGAATAGTCCTACTCAAAAATGGAGCATTTTGTTGTTCTTATGAATTTATTGCCCCCGATTTGGATAGCAGTTCTGCGTCCAAAATTGCATCAATTGCCAATTTATTTAACTCTTCTGTTATGCAATTAGGAGAGGGGTGGGCTTTACAGTTCCATCTTCATAGGCGGTTATCAAACAAATACCCCGGAGCAAAGTTTGATTCTGCGACAGGGTATCTTGTTGAAAGGCAGCGGGAAATTAATTTTACTTATTTGTCTGCTCATTATGAGAACCGTTATTATTTGACTTTTACCTATCAACTTCCTCCGGAAATACAGCAAAAAAGTGCAGGTTTTTTCTATAAATCAGAGGAACAAAACGGAGTAATAAATAAAGGTTTATTTGAAAATCAGCTGAAGCATTTCAAAATGGAAACTGCCAAAATTATAGGCATTCTGGGGCAATATATTACGATGATGCCACTTAACTCTAATGATATGGCAACATTTTTGCACAAATCTGTATCCCTTAAATGGCATCCAATTCATCTGCCAGAAGATTATAAATTATTCCTTGATAGAGTTCTGACAGATGACGACTTGGAAACATCCATGCCATTACGGTTGGGAGATAATTACATTCCTATCATAACAGTTAAGTCTTTTCCGGGAAAAACAATTCCTGCTATGTTTGATACTCTTAATAATGCCGACTGTGAACTTCGCTGGTCGATACGGTTTATCACTTATGATAAACAGACTGCCATAAAAAAAATTGACAAAGCGGAGAAAAAATTTCACTCCCAAAGAAAAAGTATTGTCCAGGTATTGATGGAAAATAATATGAAGATAACTTCTACCCGAGAGGATTCTGGAGCTCATGCACAAGAAAATGATGCTTCAATTGCTCGACAAGAAGTAACCATGAATGTCTGCGGTTTTGGCGATTATATATCCACTGTACAGGTATGGGATACTGACTACCAAAGGGCAGAAGAGAAAGCAAAATATATAGCAGGTGTTATAGGAGCTTGTGGTTTTTCCTGTAAAGAAGAGACACATAATGCTCTCCAAGCATGGTTATCTATGCAGCCGGGCAATGTGTACGCAAATACACGGTCTTTATTTGTGTCAACGACACAAATGAGTCATGTAATTCCCATAAGTTCTGTTTGGCAAGGATTGCGGAAAAATAAATACCTGGAACAGATTTCAGGCTGCGGTGCCCCTCATGTCGTCTGTTCAACTCGTTCCGGCATTCCCTTTTTTTATAACCTTAACCATGGTGATGTGGGGCATCATTGGATTTCAGGCCCCACCGGAGCGGGTAAATCCACGCTGTTGGCGTTGCTGGAAGTTCAATGGCTTAAATATAAAAATGCTCAAGTTATTATTTTCGACAAAGGATTATCTGCTCGAAATCTGACTATCAGTGTTGGAGGTTCATACATTGAACCGGGAAAAGATGACATTTCATTTCAACCTTTATCAGATCTTGATACAAATGTTGATAGGCGCTGGGCAGCAGAATTCATCGAGTGTCTTTTGGAGGAGCAAAAAATTACAGTAACAGCTCTAATGAGAAAAGCAATCAATGAAGCCATTGTAATTTTATCAGAAAAAGACAGAAGTTCTCGGAACATTACCACATTTTGGACGTATTGTGACTACCAAAATCCGGAAACCGGACAAGAAGATGTACGAAACGGATTGGCTCCTTACCTTGACAATAGTGTGTACGGTAATCTTTTTGATCAGGTAACAGATGATTTGTCCATTTCTTTTTGGACGATGTTTGAAATGGGAACCCTCATGGAAATGGGAAGTGCGGCAGTAACGCCTGCATTAATGTATTTATTCCGACGTTGTGAAAAAACATTTACCGGAAAACCAACTTTGCTTATTCTCGATGAAGCATGGGTGTTCCTTAAAAATCCTGTTTTTGCCAGAAAGATCTCAGAATGGCTTAAAACTCTGCGTAAACTTAACGTCTTTGTTGTTTTTGCTACCCAAGAGCTTGAAGATGCCGCTCAGTCTCCTATTGCCTCTACAATTATTTCACAATGCGCCTCCAAAGTGTATCTTCCTGATGAACAGGCCAATACCTCTATGATGAAAAAAGCCTATAAAATGTTTGGATTGGAAGATTCGGAAATAGCATTATTGGCAGATCCTGCCCGAGCCCGGAAGAAACGGGATTATTTCTATAAATCCGCTATTGGGACTCGGCTTTTTCAGCTTGATTTGGATGCGTTGCAGCTTGCGTTACTGACCAACAGCACAAAAGATCACAAAATATTGGATGAGATTGAAAAAAAATATGGACGTAATACCGGAGTTGATATGTCAAAGGTTATTTTGGATGCAAAGGGTATTACCTATTCACATTTATTGAAAGGAGAAAAATCATGAAAAAAATTTCAAAGTTCATAATTGCTTTATTTATTTCACTGAATATGGTGGCATTTTCTTTTTCCGCTGGTACTCCGGTTTTCGATGTATCAAACTTGCTTACGGCAATTGATCAATTATATTCATCCTACGACATGGTAATGAATACGTTAAAACAGATTGAGCAAGGTTACCAGCAGTTTCAGTTTTATTTGGAACAGGCCAAAAGTTGGGATTTGGAAAATATATCCTGGGACGGAGATCTCGATTTCCGTGATGAGATTAAAAGTGTTACCAATCGGGTAAATAAGCAAATTACCAATATCCGCAAAATTGAAGAAATCTTTACCACTAAACAATATTCTGCCGGAGGAATGACGTTTACCGTCGCTGATCTTGTCGGTGCAGGAGATAGAGATAGAGACCTTTTGGATGTAATGAGAAATGTCGGAAATGAGATGAAAAACAGCTGGGATCAAGCAGCAGAAGCGTTGGTAAATGAGTTGTCTGAGGATCAAAAAAGAGCTATTTGGCAGAAATATGGTATATCACCGATAAACTTCACTTATATGCAGCAAAAAAAACAGATTTTACAAAATGTTGCAGACCAATTTATCGCTTATGCAACAGCAGAAAGTGAGACATTGGAAGCACAGGCAGAAGCCGATGTAGCTGTAGCTGATGCCGTTGTTCAAGAAGCTACCAATGGAGGAGAACATACAGAAAAAGAATTAATGCAACAAAATCTTGTTTTATCTCGGGAATTGATTAAAAACATCAGTGATTTAAAACTTGCTGTCAGGCAAGCTGCAGGACAGACTGCTTTGCAACAAGCGTTAACTGATGAAAAAGAAATGCAAGAACAACAGGCAGCAGCTGCATTGATGATGGAAACTGTTGACCGAGAAATGCGGGATTCAATGTTTTGATAGCACTATTGTTCATTGCATTTTACTGCTTGGTGTACGGAGTAATAGTATGTGCGTTCCTAACAGAATAACTGTCAGGAACTGTTAGGAACTGATGTAAAAATAGAAATGGGGAAAATTATGGAATGGATTGATTTACCGGTTGCCCAGGCAATCGATTATTTTACTCAAATGTCCGGAAATTTTATGGATATTGCTCGTACCTTGGGCGTTATCCTTTGTTTTACAGCGATTTGTTGGACTTCGGTAAAGTTGGCCTTCGGCTTTATCGAAACACCCAAAGCTGTTATTGGCATAATTGCAAAGATTCTGTTTTTTATACTCTTTTTAAACAGCTATTGGGCTGTGACGGAAGGATTGAAACGGTTTTCTACAGAGACCGGAAATCTTGCTTCCGGAACGTCAACGGAAGAAATCACTGCCCAGCTGGGAGAGTTTTTAAATACAATGCAAAAAGCCGTTGATGCCCAAGAAGCTCAAATTGCTAAAGATGTTTTGGGTGAACTTACAAGAAAACGTTCCCAAGTGCAAGCTTCTATCGGAGGTACAGGGTATGGCTCTAACTGGGCAGGAGCTAATTCTAAAATTTTGAATGAAAATAATTTTAATCAAGAAGTTGATAGAATTACCCAGGCTCGACTTGCTGCCAATGAATCAAGCCAAGTTAAAACACTGGCAGCGATAAAAAGTGTTTTGGGTACCGATGGAGCAGGGCGTTATATCATTAAAGACCTTTATTTAGGTGATACAGCATATCTTTCTCCTAACACTATGCTCAGAATAGCAATCCTTACAGCTCAAATTATGTGGGAAAAAGAATGGACAAGTGTTGACGAAGAATGGCAAGCAAATGATGAAGAAGGATTTTTTACCGGAATGACCAAAGCAAAAGGTGTTTCTTCTTTCCCTTTACGCCGTATTTGGGATATGTTGCTCGTCTTCATTACCATGATAGCTGTGGTACTTGCTATGATTTTTTCTCTCATTCAATACGTGGCCGCTATCATAGAGTTTACTATAATCATCGCAGTGGCTTCCGTTTGTTTGCCATTTTTGTTTCTTGATGAAACCAAAGATATTGCAGGTAAAATTATGCCGTCAATGCTTGCACAGGTTGCCAAACTCATCATGATTACAATCTGTATGTGGTACGCACTGTGGGCATTCTTGGATCTTGCACTGAATACTATCGCTGAATCTTCCGGATTTAACTTGACCACGTTCGCTTATGTGTTCTTTGTTATCACGATTACGTGGATGCTCACTCAATCGGCACCAAAGGTTGCTATGGCTTTAATGACTGGCCAGCCTCAGTTATCTATGGGAGAAATGGTAGCAGCCATGGGTACGGCAGTTGCAGCCGGTACTATGACAGGACAGGCTGTTGGTACCGCTGCAGGAATGACTAAAGCTGCTGTTCCTGCTATGGCACGAGGGGGAGCTAATGCTATGGGAAGTATGGCAGCCTTCGGAGGAGCAGGGCAGGCAGCATTTGACAGAGCAAAGAAAATGGGGTTATCAACTTATGAACAATATGCTGCCGCAGCTAAAGCCGTTGGAAAAGAAGCTATGTTCCGTTCCGGACAGGGTTTTTCAAGTTCTCTGCAAAATATTGCCCATGCCGGTACCGGAGGAGGCCCTGGTGGTGGAGGTGGTAATGGCCCCGGCAGTGGTTTTTCCCGGTTTGGGTACAATAATGACGGAGAGAAAATAGTAGATGAAAGCGGAAATAAAGTTGCTGACCCAAAAGAAATTGGAGAACAATCACTGTCATATCAGAATGCACAACATAAAGATGGACGGTATATGACATTGAAAGAATATATGGGTAAACAAAAAGAAATGGCAGCAGGAAGAGTAAACAATGAAGAATGGAAAGCTCCGCCTCCTAAAACAGAACCGAAAAGTCCCCGGCCTGCTACCAGTGGGTACTTGGGAACAGATTTTGTCGCCCCAAAAATGTTGGGAAAACCTGATACAAAGGCTCTTCCTGCCCCTGATACTATCTATCTTTAATATATGTAAAAAACATTTTATTTAAATACTTTTACTTGACAATACACCTCTTATATATGTATAATACATGTAAGAGGTGTTTTTTTATGGAAATTGAAACGTATAAATGGGATTATACATATGAATGGGAGCTCGATAAATTAAAAGAACTGGGTAAACAAGGCTGGGAAATCTGTGGTTCTTATGTGAGTGGTAATTCTTATGGTACAAATACAGCAATTATTCTGAAACGCCCATGCGGAAAAGTGAGAATTGTTACCAGGGATCAAGCTCAGAATAACGGATATGAAAATGAACGATAAAAACGATAAAGATAGTCCCTCAGTTGTTTCTTTTTCACTTCGCATTGATACCGAACTGAAAAGACAATTTGAGCAATTTTGTGATGACGTGGGAATTTCAATGACAGCTGCTTTCACACTCTTTGCAAAAAAGGTTGTCAGGGAACAACGCATTCCTTTTGAAATTTCAGCAGAACCACCACAAAAAGAAGGAGAGTGAAAATGCAGCAAGATTTTGAAATAAAGGAAAGCTTTAAAAAAGATCACGCCGGGAATTTCTTGTTTTTCTTAGCTTATATTGCACTTCATTATTCAAAGGATAGCATTCGGTATCAGAGGACATATCCTTATGAGAAGTATGAAGACTTTTATTTGACACATCCTCAGATATTTGCTGAAGGTAATACCGACTTGAAATACATCATAGAAAATAGGAATAAACAAACCGTGAAAAAAGAATACTATCAATCTGTCATTGATGAATACAAAAAACGGATTATAACAAAGAGAACCGGGCAAAAAGAAACCTGGTTGCAAGTGCTTTCTTTGATTGTTACTTTTTGGATAATAATGTTTTCTGCTGTTTTGTTAAAAAATAATGCAATTTATTTGGCCGGAGTAAGTTTTTCTTTATCTTTGGTTTTTCTTGGATGGTTTGTTTTCTATTTTAATGTAAGTAGGGTTATTTCAGGTAAACAAAAAAATCCTATAAAGTGTATAAAGTATTTCCCTATGAATAATTGTGTTTTCAAAAACTTGGATCAAGCTTGGATAGCGTTGAAAATGTTGGAAGACGAGAAAAAATAATTTAATTTTTTTCATCAGACATTATAAGTAAGCCGGCATTTTACGATGCCGGCTTTTGTATTTTAATACTCCATGCCTCCTGAGTACACTCTTTTTGGAGGAAGGGGACGAGAAGGACTTTGACTTTTACAAACTTGGATACGTAATGCGTTCATCTCTTTGGATACACTGTTAAAGATTTTGTTATATTCTTTTTTTATTCCTTCATAAGAAATTCCTGGAGTAACAGACATAAGCATTTTTGCAAAATCAGGATTCGGATTTGATTTTTCCGGAAGGATAATTTTAAAATCTTTGGTATTTTTTACTTTGAGAATATGTGTTTTTATGGCCGTATCCAAAAGAACTGCTACCTGCTTTTTTGTCATATTCACCTTTACCGGTTCGTTTGGATTTAAAGCATATACCGGCATATTCAAATCCTTGGAAGAACAATATATGCTTATAGTACCATCTTTTTCTGTCATAGGAGGAAAGAAATTTTGTGAAACAAGGTAACTTTCTTTCAGTATGCCCGTGTGGGACTGTCCGGATTTGATCTCTTTGGTAGTGAATAATTTTTCAGGTAGTGTATTTTCCTTAACTTCGTTTTCTTCATTACAAATGAGTACTCCAGTATTTGTTGCAATCGTATTATTGTTTTTATCAAGACAAAATGTGGATTCTATTTTTATTCTTTTTTGGCGTTCTTCAGCAGAAATCGCATCAAAAATACCACCTCCGTAACTTGAGTTCAATTCTGTTCCTATTTCTTTTTCAATCATATAATCCATAAAACATTTTTTCTCAAATAAACGTCTGATGTTTTTTGTGCAATTTTGAGAAATATCTTTACGATTTTGGACAATAGGAAAACACCAATTGCTTCCTGTTTGACTTCCGATATGTTGTAACTCCTTTAGGACATCTTCTTGAGATCCAGCGAAAAAGCTTTCTGGATACATTTTTATTGCACTGACTTTTTTATCTCCGGAAACAAAGACTAACGGAACGAAACCTTTGGCTTTCCAGGTATCTGTTTCATTTATTTGTCTACATACTGAGTTTAATAAAAGGGAAGAGTACAATTCTGTTTTTGCCAATGGGTCATTTTTTGTGAGGGGATCTTTATTTGTTTTATTTGTTTGGATAGTGTACCAATTGGCTTTACTATTGTCATATATTTCAGCTGTATCATGGTCAAGAATAATATGACCTAAAAGTAATGATTTTCCTCTGCTGTTAGTAAAAATACGTTTTAATTTTTGTGTTGTCAAAACATCTTCGAAAGATGGTGAAGTTGAACCTGACGGATGATTGTGAGCCAATATGATTCGTGTTTGTGTTTCTTCTGCATGTTTTATAATGTTGGGTATAATATTTTTCCCTGGTAAAGTAGCTACCGTTCTATTGGGAAGGTAACTACATAAAGTAAGCTGATCTTTTATCATACCCTTATTATCTACAAAAAGATACCTGAAAGTTTCAAACCGTTTATCTCGGTAAATTTTTAATGCAGTGTGTAATTGATTCCAACTGGTATCTGTCAGTGTTCCTTCTTTATTCAAAGTTATTTTTGAGCCAACAATGTCAAAGACACCTTTTGTTTTAAATTTGTAAAAACTCTTCCACAGTCCTTCTTGCTTTCCTGATAAAACAGATTCACTGTATTTTCTCAAGGCAGCTTTACCGGCCGTAATATGTTCTCGATTTAAAGCTTGATCTATCATCAACTTTCGGATAGACGGAGTATTACTCAGTTCTTCCCTGGAAAATAGTTCCAACTGAGCAAAAGCTGTTTTTTGTTTTTCTTTAATAACTTGTTTTTCTTGAATTTGAGAAAAATGTTTATCTATGTCAGTAATTATTTGAGAGGAAGTTTTTCTGATTATTTCAAGCGAGTCTTTCAATTCTTTTATTTCTTTTCCTCTGCTCCAGCCGGCGACATATCCGAATGAATAGTCTGATGTATCAAGGCCATAATAACTGCATACAGTATATGCGATGCTTTCTGCCTGTACTTCTGCAGTGGATCTGTCTGTATTACTATTTTTATCTGCATGGAGCGTTGCGTGAGCAATTTCATGAATGGCTGTTTTAATCGTTTGTAATTGACTTAATCCTGCTTTAATGGCAATTCGTTTATCAACCAAATCATAATACCCATGGGAAGCGTCTTTAATGGCTTCAAAAGCCATAGGAACAGGAGATGTTTTTTCAAGAGAATGATAAAATGCTTCATAATGTTCAACATCGCCTTTTAAAGCATCAACACCGAGCCCAGGTAATTCTTTACCTTCCGTTTGACAGATGTCAAAGACATTGACCACCTTGAACCGGGTTATAATTTGTTCTTCATTTTCTTCCTGTTCGTGATTTTCACTGGAGTGTGTTTCGCTATCTGTTACATCCTTTTCTTGATGTTCTTTCTTAAAGAACATCGGAGCAAGAATTTTTATCCCTTTTTCTCCCTTCTTTACACTTCGCTGAAATTCATTTTTCCATGTAGTAAATCCTGCTACACGTGTTGCATCAGGACGTTGTAAGGCAATGAGAATTGTATTATTGGTACTGTAGTCATGAAATTTTGACATGACTTTAAGGTACTGCTCATATTGGCCACTTTCAAATATTTCGTTGACACCTGTTTTCAGTTTCTCTGTTATTTCTTTGACTTTTTCTGTTGATGTTTTTCCTTCAAGATTAAAACTTTGAGAAAAAAATTGTGTTTCTGTTTGATCTTGCCCGTTTACTTCACTTATATTATTATCTTTTACTGGCTGGTGCTGAGGATCAAAAGCGATTTCTATAGCAGGGGACTGTTGATTAAGTTGTTCCTGTACAGGATATGGTACAGGGCTTTCTTGTGTTGGCTGCTCAAATAAATCCGCATATTGCCGGAAATGTTCTGGAGCCTGGGTATAAAGCCACCGTTCAATACTCATGTTTTCCGGAAAATGAAAATCAATTTCCATTCCCGGGATATTTTTTATCTCATTGATATCTAAATATCCGAATTCTGAATTAACCCAGTCGCCGTTTATAACCTGGTATCCGAATGCCTCGCCATTCATTCCGATTTCACAAACCAGTGTTTCTGTTCCGGTGGGATGAAAATAACGTAAAATAACAGGGTGTTCTTTCATCCCGTCTGTTTCATATATTTTGGGAGCTTTTTCAATTGCAGTTGCAATTTCTTTTATTTTCCCGGCAAAGAAACTTCCTTCTTCACCTGCAAGTAAATCAAGTGTTGTAAAAAGCTGCTCTGGAGGCATAAACTGCGATAATAATTGTTTTTCTGCTTCGAGATTATCCGATTTGTTCTTATCATTCTCTTTTGCCGGTGTTACCTGTTCATAACTGATAATTTTTTCATTCATCAAATCTTTTATAGGAAGATTCATGAAGTCTTTTACCTCTATGAATGAAGCAATATCTTGTGTGAAATTCTGTGCAATATACGTCCACGTTTCTTTATCCCAATCAATGACAGCATCTTTTGCTATCTGGCCGTCTTCTTGAGCTATTTTTTCAAGAACACTTTGAGCAATTTCCCCACAGATACGGGCATGGCATTCACTTAAAATAAGATCATCATCCCCGGTGATATCAGTATATGACGGATCATTTTTTACCTGTTCCCATAAAGAGGTTTTTTTGAAGGCTTCTTTTCCTCTCTCCCAAAGTTCCGGATTTGTATTTTGTATATATTTGTCCCAAAGATGGGTGTACTCATGTACGGCTACATTGGAATTCAGGAAATCTGGATTAAGATAGATTTTTCCATTATAGGCAAAACCGTATGTAGTACCGTCCGAAATCATCAGCTGGCGTGATGAAATAAAGTTGACAAGTCTCTCTTTTGTGAGTATACTACTCATATGGCCTTGTTTTGGGAGAACCTGCGTAAGGAATTGTACCTTACATTCACGTTCCCATTCGAGGCTTCTTTTTTTGTCAAAATATACAAGATTTCCTCGCACAATATTATCTTTGACATACCTTATTTCATGATTACGTCCATAGATAGACGTAATTTTGTTGATAACTAACCTACCATATTTTTGATTTACAGCTAACGGTACGATTATGGATCGACCTCTAAAATCTTTGTGTTCCGTAAAAAATACATAACTGTCTTTTATTTTTCTTGTTGGTGAATCCGATTTAAATATCATTATTGGATCAGCAAGTAACTGAGGTAACATTTTTAAATCTTCAAATGTTAAACCATGCCCATGAACCTCATTATAACCCAGTGGTTCTTCTCGTAGAGCTTTTGTTATAACGCCCAGTGTTATTTTTATGGGTAAGTCGGGAATCCCAATAAGTTTCATCACCGGTGTAATATTCCCTATATCTATTAACTCTAATGGATTTTTAATATCTGTATGAGCATATCTGTCTAGTTGAGCAGCAAAATTACTTTTAGCTACCTCGGTTGCTGTAAAATAATTTTGTGTATTTATATTTGAAGTTGCCATCTTCTGTAAAACACTTTCATATTCTAAAATTTTTTCAAACTCGTTTTTATCCGTAATAACTTCAATACCTACTGATTTAAGTTTTTCAAGTACAAAAGAGGTGGCTATATCCGGTTTTTGTTCAGGAGGATTCTTTTCAACAACAGTATTAACAAGTTCCGGATGTATTGCTTGTACAGCTTCAAGAAAGTCTTCTTTGGACATAACTTTTCCTTCATGCTGAATTACAATATTATCTGTACTTCTTCCCAATTGAACATTGTTTTCATTTATTTTTTCAATTATCCAATTTTCACCGCCATAAGATGAAGTGAAAGTATCTAAGGGAATCTCTTCTCCCACTGTAAACGGAAATTCTTTTCCTGTGATTTGATCGACACTTACTCCAAAGGCATTGGCAACATTCAACAGAATTGCTCCCCGGGGAATTCTCTCTCCATTGATGTACCGAAGCATTGCCGCCTCTGTAACCCCGGCTTTAATGGCCAGCTCTTGTATCGTCATCTCCTGAGCTTCCAAAAGTGACTTTAGTCTTTGAGATATGAGGCTCTCTTTTTTTTCTTGCCTCTCTTTATCACCGGCTTTTTTTAAATATTCATCTGCTGAAAGTCCTGTTCTTTGCTCATACTCCTTTTTAAGACTTTCATATGCTTCCGGAGATATTTCTGCAAGGTGTAACAGAGCTTCTGCCGTAAAATTTTCAAAACCAAAAGTTTCTTCTTCTGTTTCTTCCATTTCGGGTGCTGGAAATTGTTCATACTCATAATCGGCTTCCATTGCAGCATCACTCCTGCCACCGTTTACCTGCATACTTTCAATACCTTCTTCAATAATTTTTTCATTTTCTTCCGCAATCTTTTTTTCCTTCCTTTTCCTTTGTTCCCTGTCTGCGTCTCCTTTCAGAAAATCCTTTACCTCGTCCGACTGATTGCCTTCATAGTTACCGCTAGCCACGTCTAGGTAATTATCCCCATATTCATACCTCATAGGCATTACAACTACCTTAAATCCCTTCCCCTCAAAGACTGCCACTTTAGTCGCTTTCGGCTCATCAAAGAAATGTACTCCAGTAAGACCTCCCTTGTTTTTTGCAACACAAAGAATATCTGAAATCTGAGACGAATCAAAGTAAGTTCCAAAAATCTTAATTCTTGTAGGCTCTTTAGTTATGCCCTCAAGTTTTTTACCCATGTAGGCAAGTTTTTCTATCTTGTCGATATTTGTGTTAAAATCGTCCGTTATATCTGAATAATTTTTAGAACTTGTATCGGGAATAACATTCTTGTAATTAGGATACGGTCCTTTTACCTCTCCGTTTTCGTTTACAAACGGCTCTCCTGGGTCGCTCTTTCTCGCTTCTATGTATTCCATAGTTCCTTCGCCACTTACCTTCGCCGCCGCCAACTTTTTTTCATATTCCGCTTTTTTCTTTTCATACCCTTTTTCTAAAGCCGCCTTGTGCTTCTTGTCCGCAATGATTTTCCCCTCGTAACTTTCAGGATATTCAGCGTCCTCTACAAGCAAATATTTGCCGTTTGTGGCAACTTTCTTCCCCTCGTCATAATAAACGCCGTTTATAAGGTATTTGTTTGTATCTTTTGAGCAGAAAGTGTTGATGTTTACCCTTTTTCTTACGCTCTTCAAGATACTTTCGCTCGCATATTTTTCAACAGCCCTTTCAACGTTCGTACCCTTGAAAGAATCATTTGCCTTTCCGCTTGATTTTTCCTCGTTTTGTGGTATATTGGAAGTGTCGGAATCACCCGATAGACTGCGCAAAGGGGATTCATTATTGAGTTGATTGGACTGCGCCCTTTCTGATTCCGATTCTTGAACGCCGTTTTCTTTTGCAATGTGTTCCTGAGCAATGGTGGAAATAAAATAATCTTTTGCCAATTCTTTGATATCTTCTGTTACCTGTAGCTGAGAAAAAACGAGCTGTTTATTT
>JAHLFV010000113.1 GCA_018883625.1 Candidatus Treponema excrementipullorum | reverse complement strand
AGAAACATATACAATCAGTGAAAATATCTGATTTGCTTTTTTATGATCTCCTTCACCCATGGTTTTTGCTATAAGGGCACTACCTCCGGTTCCAAAAAGAAAACCAATACTACCCAACATGGAAATAAAAGGGAATATAAAATTTAATGCTGTAAATTCTGCCTTACCGGCAAAGTTTGAAACAAAAAAACCGTCTACGATAGTATATATGGAAGTAAATACTAACATAACTATGGACGGAAATGTGTATTGCAGGAGTTTTTTAAAAGTAAAATGGTCTGAAATTTGAATCACAATTACATCCTTTCAACTTTTTCTTTTAGAGTAGTAAGAAATTTTTCTGTCAATTGCAAATAAGTACGTATTTCTTCTGCAGACCGCGAGGAAAGTATATCGTTTTCTGCCAATGCAATATTTGCTACAGTTTTTTTCATGAGGTCAGTGCCTTTAGGTGTAAGACACAAGGTTTTTGATTTTCCGTCAATGAAGTGAAGACCTGCCAAGCCTTCCTGTTGCATGTTTTTTATGGCAGAGTTGAGTGTCTGCTTACTGAGTCCGGAAAGATATCTTATTTTGTGAAGAGGACAATTATCACCATACACATAAATTATGTAAAGAATAATCGAATAGCTGTCAGAAATACCGAATTGGATATTTGCCTTGTGATATGTGGCTTCGATTTCTGAAAGTAACAAAATATAATGTTGTAAAGATTGTATTTGTTCCATAGTTTTTTAGTTTTTTGCTGAATTGTCTGTAATAGGACTATTTTAGTCTGAAATCGGATTATTTGTCAACAATGCTGTTTTTATGCTCGGATATTTGGAATTACGCAAGAAACTACTCTAACGTACGTATTAGAAAGTCATCGATTACTGAAAAGAACGGGATGTGATTGTCCGGGTGATTTTCAATGATTCCGGTGTAACTTTACAACAAAGAAATAATACGGAGACTCCGGCTTTTTGTGCATCATAAAAAGCTCTGGCAAATTCCGGGTCTGTGGAAATATTTGGTTTGACTTCTTGTATATGTTCCATTTGAACAACAAAAGCAATACTACATACATATCCCAGCTGTTGTGCTTTAATAAGTTCTCGCAGATGTTTGACACCTCTTTGTGTCGGTGCATCAGGAAAATAACCAATACCGTCTATTTCTAAGGTACAGCCCTTTACTTCCATAAGATATTTTGTATTGTCTCTTTCCATGTAGAAGTCGATTCTTGACTCGCCGAAAGTGTATTCCGGTTTTATCAGGGAATAATTTTGACTTTGCAACCATTCGGAAACCACCCTGTTGGGAGCCTGACTGTCTATGTTTATGAGACCAAAACCGATTTTGTCTACAGCAACTAAATCATATTTTGTTTTTCGTTGCGGGTTCTGTGCCTCTTCAAGATATACTGTCACGCCGGGTATCAATAATTCTTTACAACGCCCTGTGTTTTTTACGTGGACAATTTCTTCTTTTCCCTCTACTGATACATGAGCAATAAATCTGTTGGGTCTTGAAATAAATTGGGCCGGGATAACTGATGTATATTTCATACATGCATTCTGCCATGTTTCTATATGCTTGTAAATAAACGTGCTGACGATAGAAGAATATGTCGGTGTGATTTCTCAAAAAGCTCAAAGTATGTTTTTGATGACAGGAAGAATAAAGACATATTTTAAATTTATAGTTTACAATTTTATATGATATGTAGTATTATTCCATGGAATGTTACATACACATGGCGATATGTCATTTTAAAAATACTGTATGAGGGTAACAGACTCCAGGTAGAATTGTATGAAAAAGGCAATATCCTTACGATTATTTTTGATCATTATGACTGTAACTCTCTGTACCGTGGTTTTTAATGCTTTTATTAGAATTGACATAGCAAAAAAATCTCATGATAAGTATTCTCACCTAAAAATAGAACAAATTCGTGAAACTCTTACCTATAATAATTATAATCTTTCCCTTTTAAAAGAGTCTCAGAAGGAAGATTCTCTGATACGTGCTAAGGCTGCGGCTTATATTATTCAAAAGCATCCCGAGTTTATAACTGATATCGAAGAGTTGAAAAAAATAGCATTGTTGTTGCAAATAGATGAACTTCATATTTTTAGTGATGAAGGGGTCATATATGCAGGCACAAATCCAGAGTACTACGGATATAATTTTTCCTCTGGAGAACAGATAGCTTTTTTTGCCCCCTTGTTGGAGGATAAGAGTCTTTCTCTCTGTCAGGATATTGCTCCTAATACTGCTGAAAATAAGTATATGCAATATTCGGCTGTATGGCAGGAGGACGGAAAAAATATTATTCAGATAGGTATCGATCCCGAACGGATTCTTAATGAACAGAAGCTGACACAGTTATCCTACTTATTTTCTGTTATTTCCAATAATACAGGAGAATTGTATTTTGCAATCGAAAAAAAAACAGATGTAGTTTCAGGATGTACCGATCCTGCTTTATCCGGGAAGCAGGCAGCCTCCGTAGGTTTTTTTATGGATAATTTAATACCCCAAGTCGGTTTTTTTACAAATATACAGGGGCGTCCTTATTATTGTTTTTTTGAAGAATACGGAGATTTACTGATAGGAATTACTATAGAAAAAAGAGTTTTATATGAAAGTGTTTACACAAATATAGTAAGTATTGCAGTGTATTTGATTATTTCTGCTTTGATAATGCTCTGTGTAATATTTGTTTTTATCGACAGGTATGTTATCAGAGGTATAGACACAATTATCAAAGATCTTGCCATGATTACAGATGGAAATTTGGATGTAAAAGTTGATGTTTCCAATTCTCCTGAGTTTAGAAAACTCAGTTTCCACATTAACAGAATGGTAACAAGTCTTTTAAATAATACAGAGCGTCTTTCCCAGATTTTTGATATGGCTAATGTAATGATTGGTGTGTATGAATACAACACAAATATGGAGCGGGTACGAGCTACAAAAAAAATACAAACATTGTTAATGCTACAGGATAATACTTATACCAAACTTTTGGCAGATAAAAAAGCTTTCAATCGATATATGGAAACGATTCTTGCAAATCCTTATGATGCAGCCCATAACGTATACAAAGTAGCTGATTGTCCTCCTGTGTATCTGCGTATTCTTCCCTTTTCCGATGAAAAAAATACAGTGTGTATTGTTTCTGATGTGACGGCAGAGATTTTGGAAAAACAACGGATAGAACATGACCGAGACTACGATGTTTTAACAGGAATTTATAATCGGCGGGCATTTTATACAAAACTGGATAGATTGTTTAGTGGCAATTCATCCAGTTTAACCGATTCTGTATTGATTATTTTAGATATGGACGGTTTGAAATTTCTCAATGATACTTACGGACATATTAATGGCGATATTGCTATTAAAGCCGTGGCAGATGTATTCACATCTTGTGAAATAGAACGTTGTATCCACGCCCGTTTGGGTGGAGATGAATTTGTTGTATTTATTTACGGATATTCAAAGTCAGAACTGGAAGAATATATACGAAAATTACACGACAAAATGATTCATACCAGTGTTACTCTAACAAACGGTGTTATTCATCCTGTAAGAATATCTGGTGGATATGTGTTTTATCCAGAATATGACTGTAGTTTCAGAGATTTGTTGGGACTAGCTGATGAAGCTCTTTATCACGCTAAAAATACACAAAAAGGTACTTTTGTAGAGTATAAAAAAACTGCTTTTGATGATATTCCAAAGTTGTAGCCTCTTTCTTTACTCATGATCTGAAAAACAGAGATAAAAGGTGATACCATCGGTTATAAAAAAACAGACAGACCGTAGGCTGTCTGCACAAACCTCCTCTCCCAAGGGGTTAGATTTTATACCATTTAATTTCGTTGGCTTCCATGGAAAGCTCAAAGCTGGAACCGTCACCCCGGTACACGGTGGTTTTTTGGGGTTCATACGTGTTATTTACAACACAGTACTTGCCGTTTTTAACGTAAGCGTGAACTTCCACGTTGTAATTTGTGCTGAACCAGGTGTTCAAATCCTGTTCGCTGTGGCTTGACCACAACACGGCTCGATACAACAATCGGTTATTTTCAAAAGTGTAAGGCAAGCCACTGATATATACAGCACGTCCGTTACCGTAGTCATTTACGGCTAACTGCACTTCTTTGTCTTTCTGTACAACGATATGTGTCCCTGCCAAGGCATAAATACTTTTTTTGCCTTCTCCGAAGTTTACTTCTTCTGCACAATCTTCGGTTATAAAGTGACTGTGGGAATCCCAGTTGTATTTGTCATAGTTAAGAGTGAACCCTGTTTCCTTCTCTACACCCAACACATCTGCCAACTGGAAGAACCGTCCCTGATGTTGGTGACCGGTAGGCTCTCCAACGCCGATAAATCCACCGCCGTTCCAAACAAACTTGCGAATTGCATCGGTAATGACGGGATTAGTCCAATAACTTCCGCCGGTATGAGCTGTGTCTGCATCTCCCACGTTGATAATAACGTCGATATCTTTCAGTACATCGGGATTTGCCAATATATCGTCAAAACTGATAAACCGAACATCAAAGGGAGCACCGGAAAGGGCTTCTATAACACCTGCATAGCTGTAGTTTTGTTTTTGATACAGAGCGTGGTGTACCATGTGACATCCCCAAGCTCGCATTTTTCCCCAGCAGTTCAGCACGGCAACGGTTTTTACGCAGTATGGGGTAGTTCCCTTAATGTTTTCGTATAAAGTACGGAATTCGTTACAAACGCTTTCTACGTATTCGATAAATTCCGGGAAGTCTAAGGCTAATTTGAGGTATCCGCCATACCCGATGCGGTCTATGGGTTTTCGCAAAATTGCCCGTCGGGCTGTTACCCAATTTATTTTTGCTTCTTTTACGGGATCACCGCCTTCGTGGAATGTATCGGGGAAGAAGTAAGGTAAAAAGCGTCCTTCTGTGTATTTTACACCGGGAATATCGCTGATAAGGCGCAATGTACTTCCGTTTCCTACACTACCGACTACGGCATCCAGTCCGATGCTCTTAAACTCTTCCATGAAGGGTTCCATACCAATCCAGTGGTCTCCCAAGAACATCATGGCTTCTTTGCCGCACTCATGGGTAATGTCTACCATTTCTTTTGCCAGTTTTGCTACTTCTCTGCGCTGGAAAGCTTGAAAGTCTTTGTATTCTTTGGAGGGAATGCGATACTGATTGTTGTGGTATCCCTGATCGATAATAAATTCCGGGCGGAACTTATAACCTACTTCTTTTTCGAACTGATCAAGAATGTAGGGAGAAACGGAAGCCGAATATCCATACCAGTCAACAAATTTTTCCCGGGCCTCTTCGTCAAAAACCAAGGTAAATTGGTGGAAAAATGTTGTGTAGCGAATAACATCAACATAAGGATGCTCTTTGATAAATTTGCGGAGTCGCTCCATAGTAAACTTATGGGTTTTGGGTTGCCGTACATCAAAAGTCATTTGGTGTTCTACGTTTTTCCACCCGTTTACAACGGCATTGTACATATGTACCGGATCCCACATGATAAATGCAAGGAAACTCACCGTATACTGGTGAAACGGTTTTGCCTGAGGAATATGGACGCATCCGTCTTCTTCGTTATAATTCCACTGACTTGTGGGCACAACTTCTCCTGTAGTGCGGTCAATAACTTCCCACCACCGTTCTTTATCTTTGGGATTTACTGCCAACATTTCAGGATACAAGCCTTTCATCAGTTTGATGGAAAGTTCTCCTTCAGGAACTGAATAAAATGGTGTCATCAAATACATCTGCTGTATTTCATCGGGATTTGCCTTTGCCCATGCATTATCCTTACGGGTGGTGTAGTATGTAGAATAGATTTTTGCATCTACATCTTTCAATTCTTGGGGAAAGTCCGTACCGTCACAGTCACGGATTGCATCGGCACCCCATTTTTTTAAGATTTCCAAAGTCTGGGGAATAACATCCATATCTGTGGGGATTGTTACCCGTCCTTTTGTATTTGTTTCGCTCATGTGTTTCTCCTGTTTTAGTAGTATAGTTTATGCATGTGAGACAGAGTATTATCCTTTCAAACCGCCCATAGAAATACCTTTTGTCAGGTTTTTCTGGACAAAGATATACAGGATAAGTACCGGTAACATAACGATTACCAATCCTGCATAAAGACGTCCGTAGTCGGTAGCAACTTTTGCTTCCTGCATGATGCTCAAAAGACCAACCGGCAACGTTCTGTGGGCATCCGAAATAAGGAATGTTTGGGCAACCAAATATTCATTCCAGTAAGCCAAAAATTGGAACAAAATTACCGTTAAAATACTGGGCATACACAGAGGTATGATTACTCTGAATAAAATACCCCAGTTTGTGCATCCGTCTATGCGAGCTGCTTCCTCAAATCCTTTAGGCAAAGATGTCAGAAATCCAGAGAGCAAATAGATAGAAAAGGGAACACTGGTAACAGCGTTGATAACAGAAACCGTAACAAGGTTATCCGTTAAAATAAGACCGTTTCCCAATAAGTTCTTGCTAACACCGTTAATCATCAAGTAAATAGGATATACGATATAGTTTACGTTGATGAATAATCCTGCCATCATGAGAAGCTTCAAAAAGTTTCGTCCTTTGAAGCGGAATCGTGTCAAAACATAAGATGTTGGAATAACAAGAATAATAAGTAATGCCATGGATAAGGCTGTAACAATGACAGAGTTGACAAAGTAATCTCCCATGTGTGCTGCGTTCCAAGCGTTGGCATAGTTTACAAACTGAGGAACTGCCGGTAAAGAAAAAGGGCTTTGTCGGATTTCAGCACTGGTTTTAAATGAAGAAATAAAAGACCACAAAATAGGGTAGGCAAAAATTACGGTAAAAACACCCAATATGATGTATGCGAATAAGTTTTCGCGAATATATCTTCCCCAGTTTACCTGTGAATGTAATTGATTCGTTTTTTTCATATCAGCTCCTCATTAGTCCAAAGGATCTTTTGATGTAAGTTTGTTTACAACAAGGGCAATTCCGTATGCAAAAATAAACAGAATTGTACCGATTGCCATAGCGTAACCGAAAGAACCGTTTGCTCTTTGTTTACTCATGTAAACCAACAGTACGTTACTTGCTCCGTCCGGGGCACCACCTGTCATGGCTGTTACAAAGAGGAAACTCATGTTGATAGTACTGATAATGAAGAATGTTAAAGTTACCCGGATAACTTGCCATGTAAGGGGAAGGGTAATAATAAAAAACTGCTTAAACCGTGAAGCTCCGTCCAAACCGGCGCTTTCATATAACTCATCGGAAATGGAGTCCATTCCTGCTATGTACATAACCATATAATATCCGATTGCCTGCCAAATCATGGCAACTGCAATAGCATAGACAACCTGATTGGGATTACCCAACACACCCAGGTATTCTTTATCAAATAATTTTGCAATTGGGCCTATTATACCGTATTCGCTGGAGTATAACATGTAAAAAATTGCAGAAATAACAACGATTGAAAGAATATTAGGTATATAAAACAATATTCTGAAAAAACTTTGACCTTTTAGTCGACCTTTTGCCAATAAGCTGGCAAAAAATAAAGCCAAAACAAAAGTTACTGCAGTAACCAACACTATCAAAATAATGGTATTTTTAAACGATAACCAAAATTGTGCGTCTTGAAAAAGAATTTTATAGTTTTGCAAACCATAAAATGTTTTTTTTCCTAATAAACCGTTCCATTTAACAAAGGAAAGGCCAATCATATTAAAAATAGGATAGATAACAAATATAGCATATAGAATGAAGGTAGGAATTGTACAAGTGGCTATAAATCTTTTTGTTGCTCCGTCATTTTTCATTTTGGAACAGGTAATTGATTTCATGTATCGAACCTCAACGTCAAGAACCTATACATCCGAAATCATAGGATGACTTCGGTGCCGAAAAAAAGACTGGGGGTACTGTTACCCCCAGAATTACATTATTTACCTAATGATGCTTTAAGTTTTGCACTGTCTGTTTTCAACTGTTCAATCCACTGAGCAGTTGTTTTTGAACCGTTCATAACACTGTCCATGGTGAAACAGTATGTCTGTTTCCAGTCTACACCTTCTGCTGTTGCTGCGGCAAAGCTTCCAACGAGAACTTTTGCTGTTCCGTCATAGTATCCTTTGTAACCGGCAACTGCACCGGGGTTCATGCCCTGTTCTACGGCAATAGTGTCGTACCCTTTAGCAGGAACGAAAGCTCCGTTGGCACCTTTTGCAATCTTTGCCAAACCTTCGCTACTGTAGATGTAAAGAATGAATTTTTCGGCAAGTTCGGGAACCTGTGTATTGTTGCTGATGTAAATCTGTTCTGCGTTTACGGTACCGTAGCGTTCACCGCCATTGGTATATGCCAAGAAAGGTGCTGATCCCCAGTTGAATCCTGCAGGAGTTGTGTCAGCCATTTCACCTTTTACCCAGTCACCGTTTGTCATGAATAAAGCACGACCGTCGATAACTGCCTGCTGGTTATCTTTG
This sequence comes from Candidatus Treponema excrementipullorum, assembly GCA_018883625.1. Taxonomy (GTDB): domain Bacteria; phylum Spirochaetota; class Spirochaetia; order Treponematales; family Treponemataceae; genus Treponema_F; species Treponema_F excrementipullorum. The sequence goes on along the minus strand of JAHLFV010000113.1, from coordinate 4,271 downwards.
AATCCTGTTCCGTTAGCATTAGCTACGGTTGTGGGAAGAATATAGTCCTTCAATTTTCCGAGGTTTTCAAAAACTCGTTTTACTTCAGGCTGTTCCCAAACAGGTTCATAGTTAAATGCCTGTTTAACAACAGCTTCACCTGCACTGGCTGCAATAGAAGCAGGAATCATTGTGTCCAAGTATCCTGCTGTAGGATAGGTGAACAAGTAAGGTGTTGAAGGATTGGTTTTTCTTTCTTCGTTAAGGATGTCTCCCAGGCCAAAGAATTCGTCCCACGTTGTGGGCATTTCATATTTGCCGTCTTTTTTTGCATCTTCTACACCGTTTCCGTTATTGTCATAGAACATGTCAGCATTGAAGAACAGTCCGTTGCTAGAGAAGAAAAGAGGCAACATGTAATGAGTATTGCTTCCTGCATAAGGATTGGTGACTCCGTTACCCATAATTGAAGGGAGGATTCTGTCTTTGAGTTTTACGTTTTCGTTGTAAACATTCTGTTCTAACAAATTTGTCAAATCACGGATTGCGTTACTGGAAATCATTGTTTCTGTTAACTGGGCTTCACGTCCTGTTGCCAAGTAAATAACATCAGGGCCTGCACCTGCCATGATTTGGGGGTTGATTGTGTTTTCAACCTGAGCTTCAATGGTGAGCTCTACTGTTACACCAGGATTTGCTGCTTCAAATCCTGCTTTCAAATCCTGCCAATAAGCATCTCCGTATGCACCCTTGAGTCCGGCAACTTTGAGTACTTGTGCTTCCGGTTCTTTTTTACCACAGGAAATCAGTGCTGTTGCCAAAAGCAAAACTGCACATGCTGTTGATAAGATTTTTTTCATAAAGACTCCTCTTTATAGCACTTACTTTTGATTGGAATTTAGCCTCTGCAACGCAGAAACAATCGTTAAAATTCCGCCTTCTGTAGGTATAGTATTAATTACTTGAGATTATTCTTCAACTAATAAGTTGCTTTATTTTATCAAAATATTGCTTTTTGCTCAAAATATTGTATAATTTAGTTATGAGTAATGCCCGTTTTAGATCTGAAGAGTCAGAACTTTCTATTATTTACAGTCCTCAGTTGGATTATATCAGTTATTCCAAATATGAGGGTGATTGGAATTCCCGTTTTCATTCTCATACCTTTATGGAAATTGCTTTTGCAGTAGGAGGGGCTGGTACCGTGTATGTAGAAGAAGGGAGTTTCCCGGTGGAAGAAGGTAAGCTTATCATTATTCCTCCGAACCGATTGCATACGGAAGTTTCTTCTTCGGAAAATGCTTTGGAATACTATATCCTAGGAGTAAGGAATTTTACTTTTTCCATTTTTGGTAACGAAGAAAATTTCACCACCCCAGTATTAAACTTAGGAAAATTTGCTTTTCCCATAAAAGAGATTTTTATTGATATGTTTGAGGAAATGAAGCTGAAAAAAACGGGATATGAAATAATGGTACAGAGTTTGCTTTTGAAGTTATTTGCTCTGATTACACGTATTACGGATTTAAGTGCTTCTTTTAACAATACGGAAGAAATGCGCCGTGGTTGTGCAATCGTCAAGGAGTATATCGATACTCACTATGCAGATAAAATTACTCTTGAAGATTTGACAAAATTGAGTTGCATAAGCAAGTATCATTTGATCCACGAGTTTACAAAGTATGTAGGAACTTCTCCCATTGCATACCAGTTAAAACGACGGATACAGGAAGCTATATATTTGCTTGAATCAACGGACAATTCCATTGCAGACATAGCATTTTCTCTCGGTTTTTCTTCCATGAGCCATTTTTCTCAACGCTTTAAAGCAGAAACCGGCTATACACCCTTAAAGTATAAACAAAAAATGTCTAAACGCAGCAATGGTAGCCGGTAACTTTTTTATGTTTGTTCATATTGTACCGTCAGATTTTTTAGCCAACGTTCTTTTTTTATCCAATAAACTGCAATGGTGATTTTAATGGCATCCGTTGTTTTGATAACACAATACATCATTACAGGCCCCATGGCTGTCAGAAAGGTAAGGGCAAACATACCCGGAATTACTATGAACAAGTTGGCAAAAAAGTCTATGATAGCTCCCATTGTGGTGTCTCCGCCTGTTCGGGCAACAGCAAAAAGACCGTTGATATATGCCCAAGCCGGCATGTAGCAGGCGTTAACCAAAACCAATCCCGCTGCAACCTGTCGAGCCATGGGGCTTAGGTTGCCAAAAACCAAAGGAATTAAGAATACTGCAAAACCGCCCAAGATTGTACCCATAAATCCCAAAATCAAATCACCGGTTATTATCCAGTTTTTTTGAATTCTGGCTTCTTCCAGATTTCCTGCTCCCAGAGTACCTCCCAAAATGACTCCTGTCACTGTTCCGATACCGTTAAAACAGATAAAGAATAAATTTGCCAAAGCAAAACCTGCAGCCATACCGGAAACAACTTCCGCACCTCCCCTGCTGTTATACAGAGCTGTGGTAACTGTTTCTGATACAACCCATGTCATTTCTGATACCAAAAGGAAACCTGATTTTTTTGTAATTGATTGAAATAAAGTCCAATTTACTTTGAAAAAATGTGTGATTCTGAAATAAAACGGAGGTTTATAACGAACGAGATAAACAATAAAAATTACCATTTCGGCAGTACGGGCAATTACTGTAGCTATAGCTGCTCCCATGGTTTCCAGTCGGGGAAACCCTAAGTTGCCATATATGAGCAGCCAGTTAAAAACTGTATTGATTATTGTTGCTGCAACAGAAATGAGAAGAGGTGTTTTAACTTTTCCTATTTCCCGTAAAGATGAACCGATGGAAGTTGCAATAACTGCCGGGATCCATGAAGGGGATAAAAACTGCATGTAACGGATGCCTTCGGCTATTATAGCTTCACTGGCAGTATTACCGTGAACCATAAGGGAGAGAAGTGGTCGAGGGAATATAATGCAAATTGCAGTGTAAAGACATCCCATTGTTAAACCCACTATGAGTTTAAATCGTAGTGCCTGCTGCATACCTTTTTCATTATGTGCTCCGTTATATTGGGACATGAATATGCCACCGGATAGACAGATGGTGTTGATTAACACTAAGAAAATAAAATTAATTTGTCCGGAAATATTTACTCCTGACATTTTAATATCACCCAGGCCGGCAACCATAAAATTATCGATGAGAGATACCATGTTTTGTATCAGTAACTGTCCCATAACAGGTAGTGCAATAAAAAGGGCCCTTTTATAGAAGGATAAAGGCCCTAAATGTCTGGAGATGAATTTGTATTTAGAATCCATGACGGCATACAACCACGATAATTTAAAATAGTCAAGAAGAAATATGCGAAAAAAAATGCTCGTTTTTAATTTTTTTTGACAATATTTTGTTGACAAAAAGAAAATTTGTATGTAGACTAACTAAACCTGTAAATTAGGTATATCGCCTCTGTAGCTCAGTCGGCAGAGCGCAACCATGGTAAGGTTGAGGTCAGCGGTTCGATCCCGCTCGGAGGCTGAATCGCATGTGTATATCGGTGATACATTATTTAGGAGAAAAAGATGGCCAGTAAGAAAAAGACAGCTGTTGAAATTATTGCTTTACAGTGTAGCGAATGCAAACGAAAGAATTATACAACTTACAAAAATCGTAAGAATATCCAGGGTAAGTTGGAATTGAGTAAGTATTGTCCTTTTGATCGCAAGCACACTCTTCATAAGGAAACAAAAGCAAAATAAGGTTTTAGGAGGTTTGTTCTCTTAATATATATTTTAGGTCAGTAGCTCTAATGGTAGAGCGTCGGTCTCCAAAACCGAATGTTGAGGGTTCGAGTCCTTCCTGGCCTGTATCTTTTATTTATAGGAACTGTTATGGGAAAGATGGTGCGGTTTTTCAAAGAGTGTGGGGCTGAATTAAGAAAAGTTGTTTGGCCAACCCGTTCCGATGTTGTATCTTCCGTAAAAGTTGTATTGGTTTCAACTGTCATTATTGCGGTAATTCTTGGTTTGTTAGACTTGCTCTTCGTGACCGGAATGAATTTAATTTTCTAAACATAGGCTTTTAGATGGCAAAGGGATGGTATATTCTTCATACTTATACTGGGTATGAATCAAAAATCGAAAGAACAATAAAACAACTCGTGGAGTCCGGGGAGTTGGCTTCTGATGTGGTGCTCGATGTGAAAGTACCTGTAGAGGAAGTTGTAGAAGTTAAGGAAGGAAAGAGAAGAACATCTGTAAAGAAGTTTCTTCCCGGATATGTGATGTTGGAGTTGGCTCTTCCTGAT
>JAHLFV010000112.1 GCA_018883625.1 Candidatus Treponema excrementipullorum | reverse complement strand
GATAGGAAGCACGGTGACAACGTGCAATGATATGGGAGTACGTGACAACAGCACGGTGGTGTCGATAGGGGTATCAATGCCGATGCCTGCGATAGTAAGCCCTCTTGCCAGGGATGAATACCAAAAGGAACAGGAAGAAAAGGAAGAGAAGGAAGCGCAGTTTGCAAGCGTAAAATGGGGAAGGACAGAAACCGGAGAAGGAGAAGAGGCGGAACTGACGGCAAGCGTAAAAAATATAGCAGACGGGAATATGGTGACATTACAGGTGTTTCCGGAAGGAAGCGGACCTGAAAACGGGGCAGCCTACGGGGTATTTCCGCTGACGGTAAAAAACGGAAGTGTGAGTGCAAAGTGGAAATGGGAAAGTGACCGGAGAGAACTACCGCCGGAAGAAGACCCAGTGTTTGTATTTACAGCCCACTGTGCCTGGTGCCCCTGGAAGAAGAGTGAAAACCGTCTGAAAGTAAAACTGGTACGGCCGGAGATAACAAAGGCGGAATGGAAAGACGGAGAGGGGAAGCAGACGGATACGGGGATTGTAGGAGAGGCGCTTACGTTATGTGCTGAAACAAAGGATATGGAAGAAGGAAGCGGAGTAACGTTTACCGTATATGAAGAAAAGAGCGGCAAGAAGGTAGCAGAGACAAGTGCCCGTGTGAAGGATGGAAAGGCGGAAGCAGAGTGGACCTACCATTACAACGGGGAGAATCTTACGGAAAAACCCCGGTACTATTATGAAGTCACGGGAAACAGATGCAGGAAGGCGAAAAGCGGTACAGTGGAGATAGGGGCTAAATTTTCTTTGATTATACAAAGTGATATCGATTATGAAGTATACGGATTTGAAGTTCTGCTGATAAAGAACGATGATGAAGAGAATGCTGAAAAACTTTTATTTAGTTCCGGAAAAATTGAAAAGGAAAACATAATACCGGCATCATATAGTTATAAATTAGTGCGAAACGAAAGCAAACTTGAGCAAAGTCAGGAAGAACCAAGTATGTCGGCAAAGATAAATACAGTAATGTATACCAAGGCAACAAGCAGGAAATTTTCCGTTGATTTGGAAAAAGAAAATATTATTTTTGTTCAAAAAAACGACAAAGGGGTATCCAAGTAAATGCATTTTTTTAACATGGAAGAGGATGATTTGTATAAATCAATGGGAGACAGAACAGACGGATGCTATCCAATAAGTGATGAAGGAATATGGCATGCGGGAATACATGTTTATTTTACAGATGCTAATACCCCGGTAAAAAATCCAATAGAAGGCAAAGTGGTTGCTTCTTGTTTTGATGATGAAAAATCATGGAATTATGTAGTAACAGAAAATGAGATAAATTTACCTTCAAAAAAGAAGGATGTAAAATCTGGTTATCATTGTTATAATTTAATCAGTAATTTACGCTCAAAAATACTGCCGTTTTCAGAATTAAGCTGTGAAGAGTTAAAAAAAATACAACCGATTCCTTTTTATCCTTTTTATATATCGGTAAAAACACAACTTCCAGATGTGGGAGTAATTGATGAGCGGAATTTTAAGATTGTAGAAATCAGCATAGATGGTAAAAAAATCAAAGATGATATAATAGGTGAATTAACGGACGAAAATAAACAGTATTTTAAATCACTTTCAAATACTTATAGTATAAAAAAAAGCACTAAGATTATGAACAAGAAAGGAAAAGAAATAGGAAGTTATAATACTGATTATGTAATTGAAAATAATACAGGTGAATTTATTGAAAACAGATTATTCAGTACAAAAACACGAGGAAAATTCATACAATTAAGCGAAGAATTGCCTAAAGGATATTTTATATTACAAGATCAAGAAGTTACAGATTCAGGGGAAATTATAGTGTCAGATAACTCTAAATTGTACTTGTGGAAAGAAAAAGAAACAAATAAAAAAGATTATCCTGGACAAGGTATAATTGTGGATTTAAGATCAGACTTTAGACAAAAATTATTTTCGTCGTCTGATTCTGAAATAAAAAAAACATGGAATGTACATGAAAGAAATAGATATGAAACCATGCAGCAAGAGCTACTAGATTATATTGAAAGTCTACCAAAAGAGGAAGAGTTTGTATATGCACTTCCTGATAGTAGTAGCTTTCATGTTTTTCCATTTATAAGTGAACCAGAGTCAGTTAAATATTCATATAAAATTACATCTGCTTCCGGTAAGGTAGTGAGACCTTGTTATTTTCCAAAAGAAAAGTTCAATTTTATAAAAGATGAATTAACTGGAGTTTTTAAAAATAAAGACAATGTTTTTGATATATATGGTGCATCTAGCTTGTGGAAAGAAAGAGCTTTTTCGTATACAATTATTGAAAAAATAGATATATCAATGAAATATGATAATTTTTTTAACTCAGTAAAAATTATTGATAATGAAAACAGAATAGAAGACAGTAAATTGAATTCACTTTTATATGCCAAGGTCCAATTGTGTCTACATGAAGAAACGTCATATGAAGTGGCTATTAACACTGATGATGTTTTTTGCAAAAAAATATTTATAAATAATCCCAATATAATAGCAAGCTTCCAAAGTTCAGAAACAAAAAACGGTTATCCTGCTTCACAAATAATTGAGAAAAGAACTGGAGAGTGTTTTTTTAATAATTTATATGAGATAATAACGGATATGAATAATAATAAAGACTTTATTTGGTTAAAAAATGAAAATGAAAACATTTATGTACCAAAAAAGTATTATGAATCATTGAAATTTCAAATAGTAAAATCTGAGGTAAAAAAGGGAGATGTAATAAAAAGCGGAGATATTTTGGGCTATCCATTTTGGGATTCTGAACCTGCCGAAAATGAAAGGACAGAAAGTGAACCGTATATAGATTATGCATTGTTTTTTACAGAGGATATAACAGAAAAAAATATAATATTGGAATCCATAAATATACCAAAGGAAACGGAGTGTTTGGTAGAAAATATAAGTTTCTCAGTAAGGGATGAAAAAATTTTCCTGCCTCCTTCGGGATGTGAATTGGATACTTGTGAAATCAAAGGAACAGAAGATTTTGTTGAGCTGACATCTGTAAGTTACCAAATTTTTGTGTATCCAAGTGGAGTAGAAAGCGGATATTTAACTAAAGATATAGAATGTAAATTATTTTTAACTACTCCGAAATGTAAGATAACTGTAAAAAACAATAAATTTGATGCAGTTTCCTCTAATTCCACAGAAATGGATGATAGTGTGAAAAATTGTGTAGAAGAGTTTACGAATGAAATAATAATATATATGCAAAATAATCAAAACACAGAACTAGGGATGTCAAAAGATAATCCTCCTCAGCAGCTATATAAGTGGATATACAAAAAGGATGCTCAAACGATTATCAAAAAAGGTATTTCAGCAAATGGTAAAGTACAAGTAATTGACACATACAAAAAAAACATTACATTTGAAACAGCAAAGATTCCAAAGGATTATACTGAAACTTTTGTATCTACCGATTTAGAAACAATAACGATAGAAGGAAAAGAATATTGCAAGTTCCTTATTGAGAATAAAGCATATTATGTAAGTAAAAATTTTGTAGACCAAAACAAGAAAAATTTACTAGAGGAATTTAATAGCAAGTGTATTTCAGTCAATCTCAAGAAAAATGCCATTAGTAATAATGAGGTATGCCCAGAAGGGAAACTTATTATAACAAAAGAAAACATAAATAAATTTAAGCAAAATCTGATAGATAAATTATCAGAAGAAAATGATTATTTAATGCAATATGTAATGCCTGCAGACGGGTCTGAAGATTATAACATATATAACGAAAGTAAATATTTTTATGAATTATTGTCAAAATATCTTAAACGGACAATAAGTAAGCATCCGCTGGAATGGGATTTTGCAAAAATAAAGGAGGATAGAGTCTGTGAAAGCAGAGGAAAACCTCCTGTGAATGAAAAAGAATGTTGTGATATAGCAGCAGGTTTAAAAACAGCTGATCCCAAGATATTTGGAACAAACAGCTTTTATTTTGTCTGTGCCCCATATTTTTATAATAAAATGGACGGGCTGGGGTTACTAGAGTTTAATCCGTATGAAAAGTATAATGTTGTTGTTCCGTTTCCAATGAAAAACAACCCCGGATTTATGCCGGAAGGGACAACAGAGTATTCCTTTACTCAAAATTTTAATGCATTTGTAAACGACAACTATTCGCATGAAGGCGTTGATCTTGCAGTTTCAAAAGCTAAAATAATAAGCGGAATTTATGGAAAAGTTATAGTTGAAGGGGATAGGGGAAATTATAGTTACGGATGCTTTATTGTTATCCAGGCTGACAAGCTTTATGAAGACAAAAACAGATATTTTTTGTTGGGGCACTTGGATAGAGATAGAGAGCATAAAAAGGAGAATGATTATGTGTCTCCGGATGAAATAGTGGGATATGTTGGCAATACAGGGCATTGTGTAAGTGGAGGGCATAATATTGAAGGTAATGAGAATCTAGAATTACGAGCTGATGGCAGGGGTGCACATCTGCATTTGCAGATGTTTTTGACAGATGCGGATTTTAACGATTTTATAGAAGACATGAATTTTAACGAATTAAAAAATGAAGAGAATAAGAGCGACAAATTTGCTTGCAGTAACAAAAATATAGTAAACCCATTTGATTACAAAGAAACATACGAGAAGGATACAAAAAAATGAAAAGACTGATAGCATTAATGATTATATTTTTGAATGTTAATTTATTTGCAAAAGAACCTGTCTTCATATTGAGAAGAGATTCGGTTCTTCGAGATTTTTCTTTGAATGAAAAAATATTTTCAAAAGGTGACAGATTTTATTGTTATACTGACGATATTGGAGAACACGGTCTTGGAGTACCTATAAGTGATCCGTTGAGAATTGACATTGTTTTAAGCGACTCTAATGGCAAAGGTTATGTAGGTAATATAAATGATGTATATTTAGAAGACAACAATTTGCAAATCGATACAAATATAAAAAACAGCTATTGGATTCCTTCGTATTATTATGCGTTGCTGGGAAGCCTAAACATAAAGAGTGACCTGCTGGAATATGAGTCACATTGGAGAACTTTTAAGAATCAGTCAATAGAGCCTTACCGTCCATGGTTTGATTATGTTACGGTACGAAGATATTATTTTGATGATTTTTATTTTGTATATTTTGGGCAGTCTCCTTGTTATTATGTGGACGT
>JAHLFV010000007.1 GCA_018883625.1 Candidatus Treponema excrementipullorum | reverse complement strand
CAATAAGTGCCGTAGCCATATCTTTTATAGCAGGCAAAAAAACTTCTCTGGGATGAACTACCGTTCTGTTTATTGTGCCCACGGAAATTGTTTTTATTTTTATTATTTCGTGGGCTCCGTTTAAAGTAATGACAATAAAATGTTCTTGAGTTTCCATGGAGTAATGCTGAACAAAGGGAATCAAATCCGTGGGCTTTTTTATCTGCTGTCCCGAATGATTGTTTTGTCTCCTTCCCAATTCTATGGCTGCGGCTATGGAGACAGCCTTACTTGGTCCGATACCGTCTAGTTTTATTAGCTCTTCTATGAGGTTATCAGAAGTTGTTTGAAGTATTTTTTCTTCCACTTTTTTTGCTAACTGTTTTACGGGATTTTTTTTAGATCCCGTTCCCAGTAAAATCATAATAAGTTCTGTATTTGAAGGGTAGGTTATCCCCTTGATCAAAACTTCTTCTCTGATGTTTGGTTTTACTTTCACAGTATATTATTCGCTTTAAAAAGTTATTTTAAATATCTTGTCGAAATCAAAAAAAATATATATGCTGAATTAATGAAATTTTGTGTAAAAATACTTCTTGTATGTGCCTGTGTGGTATTTATTTTTTCCTGCGCTTCTTTTAGACCGATTAAGGGAGAACAGATGAGTACTTTGATAGCTGCTCCCGGTGTAAAAAGTGCTACCCAGCTGACGAACTTTTTTTTGGCAAATAATCCCCAAAGCGATAAAAAATATGTAAAAAAGCTTGCTACCTATTACGTTCATGAGGGTGCCTATGAAGGCATCAATTCTGACGTCGCCTTTGTTCAAATGTGTCTTGAAACTGGTTTTCTCCGGTATGGGGGACTTGTAACCGCTGACATGAATAATTTTTGCGGGTTAGGTTCTATTGACAGCACAAATAGAGGGGAACGTTTTGCTACGCCACAACTTGGGGTTAGGGCTCACATTCAACATCTCCACGCATATGGTACCACAGTGCCGTTAAAAGGGAAGCTTATTGACAACAGATACAAATACGTGCAACCGCGAGGTAAAGCTCCCGACATCTTTGGGCTATCGGGAACTTGGGCCTCTGATAAGCAATATGGCGATAAACTCTACGGCTTACTTGTTAAACTGAACAACTTTTAACCTATTTTTGTGCCTTTAAAAGGTTTATCGTCTAAAATAGCCTTCGTGTTTTCAATATTCCGCCCTCCAGCACAGATAACGGTTATACCTGCCTGTTGAGCTTCTCTGCTGGCTATTGGATCAAATGGAGTATTTTTCCCGGGGGACCAAGTATCACCCACCATCTTTCTGAAATCTGCCCAGCTGATTGAATCTAATGGCTTGGCATCAGGATTTGTTTTGGGATCATCTGTGTATACTTTTTCAATATTTGATAAATTAATAACTGTTTTTGCGTTGAATTTTTTTGCCAAAAAAACAGCATCAGCGTCTGTAGAAAAACCAGGTTTCCAGCCGGCTGCAACAAGAATTCTTCCGGCAAAATCTTCTGCTTTTGTAGGATCGTAAACTACATCCTGAGGGCATAAGTCTGCAAATAAGGCTTTTACCAATTGTGCATTAAGACGAGTAGCTGTTATACCAATCCAGTCTGCTTCTGCATCTGCAACAGCTCCTTCCACAGTAGCTAAAATATCTCGGTATGCTTTTTGATATATTCTAGCAGGTCCGCCACCACCTATAACGAGTATTAGCTTACGGTTTTCATCTGCTTTGAGCCATTCTCTTATCATTTTGACAAAAGTCGGAAGAAAATGTACATCCGGAGTTTCCGGAGCAACTATAGAACCACCTAAAGACAAAACTTTTATCATAATATCCTCCTATCAATAAAAGCCGACGATCAAAGGATTGCTCCACAAAGAACTGTAACTGACAACACCTGTTGTGGATTCTTCCCATATTGACTGTAAACCGTAAGTTTTCGGTCTGTATACTGTTTTGTTGTTTACAATGGAAGGGTTAACTTCTTTCCAGCCTCTAGAAAAAGCAATGTGTTGATTGTCCAAATTACCAAAATAGAAATCTGCAAGATTGTCTGGATGCTTTTGAATGGAAAACTGTAATCCGGCAGCTATGGAAACATCTACTGGAATCCATCCGAATTTTTCGATATAGATTTCAGACCACCAGTGATTTTGACTGTTTTTATTAAAATCTGTCAAAAGTCCACTGACCGGTATAGCGGGAATACCTACTGCTCTGCATAAGGCAGTAAAGATAATAGAAAAATCATATGCATCACCTTGTAGGGTGGTCAACATATTTAATGAGCCGGCTTCACTTGTTATGAGGGTATCAGACAATCTGTAATTCTGCAAAATGTAGTCGTATATTAAACGAGCTTGCTTGTAAGGATTGGTTTCTTTACCGACGATACTGTCTGCCAGTTCCTGTATTTGTGGTGTATCAGAAGGTATACAGGAATCTGATGAGGTGTACAAAACGTAGAGCAATCTATTTTTTTCTGAATATTTTTCAACTTTAGCAGAATTTATTTCTGTGTTTACCTCATAAACCGGTACTACAAATGTTTGGTTAAAAACAAATTTCTTATCCGCAACAGCATTTGTCTGTAATTGATGTATGACACTTTGATTATAGTTTTCAAAAATTGGTGCCGGCTGACATTCGGTCATTTGGATATAAGGTTGTACAGCGTACTGACTTGGCCGTGGTACCCGCAAAGTTATCAGAGACTGCTTGTCTGCATTGATATCCGAAATATCAGCTGAAACTTGTACAATATAGGAACGCATGTTTTCGTAGCTTTTCGTTCCGGCAGTTGATGTAACAGTAATATTCCTCTGGTTACTTATTCCTTTATCCGTTTTTACAAAAAAGTGACCAGAAACGGCGCCGTCAGGTACTCTGACTCGTATTTCCGTATTGCTCCAATACTCATAATCAAAATCATTTTCAGAAGGTGTTAGATACTTTATATTTATATCACTGGCATTTTTACTGTCTGTCCATTGTGCAGAAAAATACACGGCAGAGTTATCTCCACGGAGTGTTCCGAAATTGTCTCCGGTAATTGTCAAGACTTGTCCTACAGATATCTTTTCATGAGATTGATGGGTTATAGATGGTACAGAACTTTGAACAGCCATTTGAGTAATAGCTACGGGAATGTTTTCCTTGTTGGCAAAAATCACCGGCTCGGAACGACCATATCTGGTTTCAACAAAAACCAATCCATCCTGAATATTGGACGGCAACTCGACTTTTATTTCCGTATCTGTCCAAGAGAGGTAGGAGGAGGTGGTTAAACGGGATCCCCCTATTTCAACAAAACTTGCTTTCTTTTCTTTTCCGAAACCGCTACCGTTAACAACTAAAATATCCCCGGGAGATCCTATAGGGGGATTTATCTTTGCAATCACAGGGATAGGATTCCGTTCTACAAAGAACAGTAGATAACTACCGAAAACCAACAAAATCAATATAAAAAGAACAGCAACCCTAAAGAGAGGGTATTTTCTAAAATAATAGGAGAAAAAAGACGCCACCTTATTGACCCACTATATTTAAAAACAGAGCCGAAGGTAATACCGTTCCATAAAAGGAGTTAATATTAGAAATATTAGATAACTGTATTTCCATCAGTATCGATTTTGTATCATCTTGAAAAGCAAAATTCAAAACATCAAGAGCTGAAACAGAAGGTCTCATACCAGTATTGGAAACAAACTCGCCGTACTGGGAATCCTTACTAATTATCACGGGCTGCTGAGACAGGAAAGAGTCCTGTTGACTGGAAATAGAAGGCGCAGCCACCGTTGATAAATGACCTCCTAAGGCACTGGCAGCAATTTGTATCGGCCTTTCGGTACTAACAGGAACAGCCATCTCTTCTTTGGTTGCTCCGAAAGGAAAAATCAAGAAAAAAGCCATGACTGCTGCTGCAACTGTTGTAAAAGACGGTACAGCCCATCGGAAAGATCTATTTTCTTGCTGAATAAGGAGAGTGTTCTTTCTAAAATGCATTTTTGTTTGAAGACTCTCAAAACTTGCTTCCAATTCATCCGAAGTCATAAGCAGTATAGCATCTTCCGGCTTTAATAACTCCCGAGTTCTGCGATAGTTTTGAAGAATCTTCTGACATTTTTCACAGGAAGCCACATGTGCCTCATAGTCTTTAACATACTTCTGAGGCAATTCACAATCTAAATAAAGCGAATGTACATTTCGTTCAGGGCAAGTAGACATCTTCTTCTCCTATCAATTTTGCAAGTTGTTCTCTGGCTCGGAATACTCTGACCTTAACATTACCTTCCGTAATTCCAAGAACCCGTCCTATTTCTTTGTAATTAAGCTCCGCATATTCACGAAGAATCAAAACAACACGCAGGTTATCGGGTAATTTGTCCAAAGCCTCTTGAGCTTTCTTTTTGGCTTCTTCTTTCAGAAGTTCTGTTTCACCTGATTCAACCCTGCGATGATCTTCATAAAGTGCCCGTTCATAAGCTTTCCTTTCTCTAGTCTTTCGCTTTGCATAGTTAAGGGAAGCATTCTTGACTACCCGAATGAGCCAGTACTTCGCATCGTTAAGACTGGGAAACACAAGTTCCTTCTCACTCATCTTAATCAAAGAATCATGAACAATATCCTCTGCAGCTTCTTCGTCATTTACAATGCGATAAGACACTTTAAAAAGCATCTGCATTGAGTCATCGTATATTTTTCTAAAGTCCTTGGAATCTGAAGCATGTAAAGTATCTCCAGTATCCTTTTCCATGAAACCAAACAACTAATATTCCCTGATGTTACACATTTTTTTTCGTGATTTATATCCTTTTCCACTGAGGTCCTTGGGGAGTATCAATAATCTGAATTCCTCGGTTTGTCAGCTCTGCACGAATTTCATCTGCTCTGGCGTAATTTTTTGCCTGTTTTGCAGATGTCCTTTCTTCCAGTAATTGTCTGATTTCTTCGGCTTCCCGATCGGAAAGGTGAGTTTCTTTGACCTCTGTTTTTTCCTTGTAAAGAGCTTCTGCCTGCTCTAACAGAGCGAGAGAAAGAACTTCATCCATTTTTTTTACCAAATACAAAATCTCTTTAGGCTTGATGGTATTGTCCTTTACAGCACCTTGTAAGGCGGAAAGAGCTTGAGGGGTTGCCAAATCATTTTCCAAAGCTGCAGTAAATTTATCCAAATGTGCTTGGGCAGCTTGAGACAAAACTATCGCTACCTCTGTAGTTGTATCGCCCTTGTTTTGCTCTACAACCTTTGCTATACGCTGATTTAAAGCCTTTCTGGCACTTTTTGCACTGTCCATGGCCGGCCAAGAAAAGGCAACCTGACTGCGGTAGTGAGCACCTAACAGAAAAAAACGATAGTCCAATGGATCATAGCCTTTATCGATAAGGCTTTGCAATGTTAAAAAATTTCCGGAAGATTTAGACATTTTATCTTCAGCATCTTGACCTTTTTCTTTTGCAATGACAAGAAATTCGTTATGAAGCCAATAATTTACCCACTTCTTCCCGGTAGCTCCTTCTGATTGAGCTATTTCGTTGGTGTGGTGGATGGGAATATGGTCTATGCCACCGGTATGAATGTCAATTTGTTCTCCTAAATATTTCATACTCATGGCAGAACATTCTATGTGCCATCCCGGATAACCTACACCCCAAGGAGAATCCCACACCAAAGCCTGATTTTCAAATTTACTGTTGGTAAACCATAATACAAAATCAAAGGGATTTTTTTTGTTTTGATCAACTTCGACTCTGGCACCAGCTTTTAAATCATCTAAATTTAGGCAAGCCAGTTTTCCGTAGTCAGGAAAAGTGGAAACGTCAAAGTACAAATTTCCCCCTGCCATGTAGGTGTGACCTTTTTCTTCCAAGCGTTTAATCAAATCTATCATGTCTTGTACATGTTCTGTTGCTTTACATACAATATCAGGACGACGGATATGTAACTTTTTGAAGTCTTCAAAAAAGGCATCGGTATAGAATTGAGCTATTTCAAGAACAGATTGTCCCCGTTCTTTTGCCGTTTTGACCATTTTGTCTTCACCTTCATCGGCATCTCCAGATAGATGTCCGATATCGGTAATATTCATAACATGGGTTACGTCATAGCCTAAAAAAGACAGCGTTTTATCTAAAATGTCAAGAAAAACATAGGCCCGCAAATTACCGATGTGTGCATAGTTATATACTGTAGGACCACAACCGTAAAAGCCCGCCTTTCCCGGTGTTATAGGGACAAAATCTTCCATCTTGCGTCCCATGGTATTATATAAACGTAAAGACATAAGCCCTCGCTTTTTATTCAAAAATAATATATAATTGGTTCAATACACGATCACTAGACCGAGGTTATTATGTATAATGTACGGAAAATAGAAGAAAATATCAATATGTGGGGACATTTCCAGGGAAAAATTTTGTTTGATGAAGATTTGGCTCCTCGAACGACTTTTAAAGTAGGTGGAAAAACACCACTTTTTATTGAACCTGAAAATATTGATTCCTTTATCTGTGCATTAAAAGCTTTAAGAAAAGAACATGTTCCTTTTTTTGTTTTAGGTGGTGGTTCAAATATCGTTGTTCCTGATGAAGGCGTGACATATCCTATTATCTCTACCGGTGGATTAAAGTCGCTAACTTATGATAGACAATTGCAATGTGTAACCTGTCAAGCCGGCGTTACCATAAAGGAGTTGATAGATTTTTGCCTTGCCAAGGGCTTAGGGGGAGTGGAAAATTTTGCAGGCTTGCCGGGAACTATAGGCGGGGCTGTTTTTATGAATGCTCGGTGTTACGATGTTTCCATCAGTGACATATTGATTTCAGCCTGTTACGTAGATCTTGATAATCCGCACAATGAGATACAGCAGTATATAAAAAAGGACGTTGATTGGGAATACAAAGTTTCTCCTTTTCAGACGTTTTTAAAAGGGAACACTGTTTTATCGGGAACTTTTACTGTCAAAGTTCTTTCCGGAGATAAAATAGGTGAGTCTCAAGCTCTATGTCAAAAATATATTGAAGATAGACGTACCAAAGGGCATTTTTCTTATCCTTCTGCCGGAAGCGTGTTCAAAAATAACAGAAGTTTTGGCATGCCTTCCGGAAAAATAGTCGATGAAGTAGGATTGCGGGGTATGCAAATTGGGGGTGCTCAGGTAGCTCCTTGGCACGGTAATTTTATCATTAACACCGGACATGCCACTGCAAAAGATATTTTACAGTTAACAAACAGTATAATCGACAAGGTATTTGAGAAAAAAGGGTGGAAATTGGAAACGGAAATTATTTTTTTGCCGAAAATCATAGTATCGAAGAATTTATCATAGATTGACAAATAATATTTTTACTTCATATACTGAAAACAGTAAGGGAGGTGGTGGCAATGTTGCAGCTGTCTATGGTCCATTTTAATAAAGGCTCGTATATTTTTATTGAGGGAAACCCTTGTACAGATAGATTTTATATCATAAAAACAGGTTTTGTTTCCTGTTCCCGTTCTCGTCCCGGAGCGGAGCCAGAAGGTTTTGGACCAGGCGATTTTATAGGTGTCATATCTTGCATGTCCGGTTTTAATCAGCCTGAAACTGCTATTGCAGCAACCGATGTTCAGGCTATAGCAGTAAGACGGGATCAATATTCAGAACTGATTCAAAATAACACACCAGTCGCTTTGAAAACAATCCGTTCTTTTGCTAACCGAATGCGTACTATGAATGAGAAACTGACGCAACTCGCCTTAAGCAATGTTTCTGTAGAATCCCCTGAACAGATTTTTGATGTAGCGTCCTATTATGACAGTGTAGGGGACTTTGATCCAGCTATTTTTGCCTACTATCAACATTTGAAAGTATGTCCTCGGGGAGAACATGCCGAAATTGCAAAGAAACGGTTTGTAGTGCTGAAAAATGCTTCTAAGGCTGTTTATTTTGAACCCACTGCCGAAACTGTTCGTTTTTATCCCAAAGGAACCATGGTTTTTTCCGAATGTCAAAGCGGACAGGATATGTTCATTATTCAGGACGGACAGGTAAAAATTACAAAAATTGTAAACGGCACAGAGGTAATACTGGCTGTTCTCAAAAAGGGAGATTTTTTTGGGGAAATGGCATTGTTGGAAAACAAGCCCCGATCTGCCAGTATAATTGCTTTTGAGGACTGTTACTTAATGGTTGTGAATAGAAAGAATTTTGATCAGATGGTTGCTTCTCAGCCCCAGCTTATTTCCAGGTTGACCAAGACGTTGGCAGAGCGACTTTGGACTATGGAGCGACAGTTGAATAATGCAACTCTACAGGATCCTGTGTATAAAATGATTGATATGATAGCATTACAGTTGGAAAAAGAACGTTTTGTTCCCACCAGAACTAAAGTAGCTAAGCATTTTGATTTTACACCTCAGGATTTGGCCAACATGACAGGTATTCCTCTTATAAACCAGCGGAATGTTATTGAGCAGTTTTTGAGGTTAGATCCTGTTAGGGTTGATGAAAAAGGAAAAGTTTTTGTTCCAGACTGTGCCGATATTTTAAAGGCTGCAGCCTTTTATAGAAAACAACATTAGGATATAACATGGTATTGTTTAAAAAAAGCAAAAGATATATATACTACAGTGTTCTATGCAGTTTGTTCCTCTTGGTGACAGGTTTTAAAGTGTGGGGGACAGACAGCCCTTTACCTAAGGGGTATGGTTCTGTGACTTTGGGTATGACTCTTGATGAAGTGAAAGAAGCTCTCAAAACAGATCCTGCTTACAATTACAGGGGCGATCGGGATGTTTCTCTGCTGTCGGGAGAAAATCGGGCTTTGATTTCCGTTGATGGTGTTTTATTTTTTGAAGAATGTCTTTTTCAGTTTGAAGATGATATTTTATATATAATTACACTAAATCTTAACAAAAGTGAGTTGGATTATTACAGTGTTTTTTCTAAATTGTGCGAAAAATACGGAGAGCCTGATAGTCTTTCTCCTGAAAAATCTCAATGGGATAATGGTTCGGTGATTTTTTCCTTGGAAAAAAATTTAAGTTTACGGTATATCGATGCGTCTACTTTTGAGGAATTACAAAAGTCTTCTCAGGTAAAAGAAACAGCAAAAGAAAAGACTCGCCAAGATTTTTTAGATAGTTTATGATAAAGAATATAAAACAGATGTTTTTTTTGTGGAGCTTTTTTCTCTTAGGAAGTACTTTTGTGTCTTGCAAGGAGGGAAGTTCGCTAGCAACCATGGATCTTGTTATTGAAAGAGCAGCAGGTGGTCAAGTTACGTTGACAGCAGAAGTTGCTGATACGGATGAAAGTCGCAGTCGCGGTTACATGGAACGGAAAGAAATTCCTTTCGGTACCGGTATGATTTTTATCTTTGATAAAGATCAACAGTTGAGTTTTTGGATGAAAAATACGCCTCATCCTCTATCGATAGCGTACATCGATTCCCGTGGTGTAATCCGTGAAATCTACGATATGACGCCTTTTAGTTTATCAAGCTGTGTCAGTTCTGTGTCGGTCCGATATGCACTGGAGGTTCCTCAGGGATGGTTTGAAGAGGAAAATATCTCTGTAGGGGATAAAGTTATTATACCGGGAAAAACAGAGTAAGGATTCTACTTTTGTAGAAACTGACGGTTATCGCAGTTCTTCCAGCATTTTTCTTGCGATTTTATCGTTAGGGTCAAACTCCAAAACTGTAAGAAAGTATTTTTTTGCCTCGTCCCTGTTTCCTGTTTTGAGAGAAAGATATCCCAAATTTGACATATATTTGGTGTTTTCCGGCTCTATACTTAAAGCCTGGAATAAGTAGTCCTTACTTTCTTTCAATTGTCCCAATTCCATGGAACAAATTGCCAATTCGTTTAAAGTGTCAGCCTCTGTGCTACCGCATTCTATTGATTGCAAAAAGGCATCTTTTGCATCCTGCCAACGACATAATTTCCTTAATCCCCATCCTAGCATAAACCAAGCATTCCATACTTTGGGGTTGTTTTGCAAAAAAGCCCGTATGGATTCCAAGCCTTTTTCCTCTTGCCCGTTAGAAATATATTCAAAAGCAGCCTTAAACTGTTCATCCTCTAAATTCCTGCTGTTAATGTCATTGACTATTTCTTGAGCCCGAGTTTTTTTGTATATGCCGTTTTCTCCCAAATCTTCATCAGGAATATCCACCGTCAAGGCTAAAAATGATTCAAAACAATCCTTTGCGTTTCTAAAATCTTTTTGTTTTAAGTAGAAAAAACCTGCATTAAAAAACACATCGGGAGCAGGAGAGTCAGCCCCTAAGGCCTGTTTGTAATACTTGTAGGCACTGGCATCATAAGCATCTGCATCATCATTTAGTCCAGATCTTCTGTAGGATTCGGCTCGTTGATCGAAAAACAAAGCGGTATTTAAAACAGTAACGGGATCTTCAGGATCTAGGCTCCGTAAAGCTGAAAAAATTTCCTCTGCAATGTCAAAGTCTTCATTCCGAGCCTTCAGTATGGCTGCTTCTGTCAATTCCTGTTTAATGTCAGGTTTTGCAGACAACAACAATTCCCTATAGTAAGGGACGTGTGGATTTTCCGTATCGTAGGCTAAAACGACTAAAATCCCTGCAAAAATCATTTCCGGAGTGAGATTTTTCAGTGCAAAAGAATCCTCTGCCTGGAGAGGTTTTTGTACCGGCAAAGGAATTCCCGGTTTTATCTCTATCTTATATGCAGACAAATCCAAGTCATCCGGTAAATCAATAAAGAGCAAATCATTCAGAGGATTTGAAGAAAACATGTACCGTCCTTTTAAAAATTATCGGGAAGTGTCATATTCTGCAGAGTATCGACCTGTTTTTGGGGTGCCGACGGAACTCTTGCATTCATTGGATTGCCACCGGCTACAGCCCTTTGAGAATCACCTTCTGCGGAAGCCGTTACCGGAGAAGAATGATATGTCGACAACTGATTCTTTCTCATACTGGTGATGTAATTGTTTATATGCAACTTATAAGATATAGGGATCTTATTAGGGTCATACTGAATACACACAACCAAGATATCTCTTCTGCCTTGGGCGGCCTCTTTTTTGACAATAGTCCCGGGAATCGCTATCAGCTCATGGGGGTCATCAAATTCCAAACGAAGAATAATATCTTTTGCTGTTAAAAACTGAGCTACCCCTAACAATAAAATTTTGGCTCCAGAAAATGATATATCCCGAACAATACAATGACGAGGCACACTGTCTAAGAAGACGACGGCATCGGAACCTGTTAATCCTAATTTTCTCCTAGTTTCATCAGATATAACAATCCGTTCGTCTCTTCGTCTTAAAGAATTGACATTTGCTTCAAGCAGTTTTCCTATCAGCTCTATCAAGTCGTCAGGTGGACGCTGATTGTATACCAAAGATACTATAGCCAAGTCGGAGGAATTCATATAAGGAACAATTTCTGTGACATGGGCATTTACAAAAAATGTCATAGGTTGTTTGTCACCTTGAGTGAAACAAAACTTGAGGTTTACGGTTCCTTTTTCCTTTGTCAGTCGGGTATAAGCCCCACCTTTGGAACCGATAATTATCTTTGCCCCCAAAAAAGAAGTTGAATTAATAATACATGGCCACTGAGAATCACCACACTTGATAAAAACCTGTCGGGGATCGAGGTGCAATGTCTTTATTACTTCTTTTGAAAAGATAACTTCCTTATCGCGATAAAGCTCGTAATATCTTGTTAATTGCTGTGATGTCGTAATACCCATACCGATAATGATAAATAATAAAATGTAATTGGTCAATTGAAATTTGTATCATTAGAGAGGGTAAACGCAAAAATATTTGCAACTCTCCTGAAACCTGTTTTTTTTATGTTTTTTCCCTCTATCGTCATTGTGGCGGAACTGCCTCCGTCAAACTGCAGTGCCTCCCAAGCTCCTGCTTTAGACAAAATAACGGCACATTCTTCAAAGGATAGTCCCGCAGTACCGAAAAAATTTCCCGGAGCAAACAGCAAATACAAAGTTTTACCGTCCTTGCTGACTCCTGCCGCTAACCGGGAATCAAAAGATAAAGCAGGAAAATCTATAATTTCTCCCTGTTTTAAAATGGCATAAAATCCCCCGAAAGCATGCAGGGCTTGAGGGGGAACAAGGGTTTGGTCAGAAAATATACTTGCTTTGTAATTGCCTTCAAAGTCCTCAAAAAAAGCAAGAGCTGCATATTTTTTTATCGGTGGTGAAAGTCGCTGTCCCTGATATACGTGAAGTCCAACTAAACTTCTGCCGGGAAATATGGATAATCCTGTATACTTAAAGGGACTTGCATTTACCGCAACAATTGCTTTTGTTTTTTTTGCATATTTTTTAACGGTGATTCCCTGTATTGTACCATCAGGGTTAATTTCTGCTTCTGAAGGATAAGCAGTAAGTTGTAGCTCCTTCTGTGACAAATCGATGGAAACAAGGTGCCATTCAATAGACGAAGTTTTATTGGAAAAACTTGTGTATTGAATACCAGAAACCAAAGGTTCCCATATAAACTCTTCTGGATAGAGAGGAACGGACCGTATGTGAGGAGATGTTTCCGGTGGAGAACTATATCTTTCAGGCAAACATCCCAGACTCTTTCCCGTGGTACAGGAAAAAAATAGGATACAAAGAATAAAGGGTAGTATAAAAAATAAAAACCG
Source organism: Candidatus Treponema excrementipullorum (assembly GCA_018883625.1). Lineage (GTDB taxonomy): Bacteria > Spirochaetota > Spirochaetia > Treponematales > Treponemataceae > Treponema_F > Treponema_F excrementipullorum. The sequence continues at coordinate 3,367 of JAHLFV010000007.1, read as the reverse complement.
CTTCGGTCTTAGTACCGTAGCGGTTTTTGCGACATCAGTATGCATTTTTGCTTCCTGATGAAACTGTCTTACGATTCTTCTTCATAAGCTTGCGCTGAAGAGTCTTGTTTTTGCGATTTTTAATTGTGGAAGGTTTTTCGTAGTACTCGCGCTTTTTGAATTCACGAATAATACCTTCTTTTTCTACCAAGCGCTTAAAACGTTTAATAGCTTTTTCAAGATTCTCTGAATCATCTACTACGATGTGTGCCATGTATAATCACCTCCCTTCGGAAACTAACCGTCAATATGTTCAGGGATTTTGGCATATTTTTGTATTTTTGTCAATTAAGGAGTATGTCTTGGAAACTGCACAATAAAATTTTTACTTCTTGCAAAACTCATAATCTATGATATAATCATCGAGAAAGACTTAAGAGGAAAAATATGGCTATAGCTTCCTACATCAGAGATTTAATGAACAGTAAAGATGCATCCGTTATTCGAAAAATGTTTGAAGAAGGGAGTGTTCTGAAAAAACAGTTTGGTGCAGAAAATGTATATGATTTCAGCATCGGAAATCCTGATTTAGAGCCTCCTGCGGAATTTTTGGCCGGCATATCAGAAGAAGCTTTGAAGCAGTGTAAAGGCAGTCATGGGTATATGCCTAACGCCGGATATTGGGAAACCCGCTGTGCTATGGCCAAGAAAGTCAGCGAAGAACAAGGCGTGTCCGTAACCGGAGATCAGGTGGTTATGAGTGTGGGGGCAGCGGGTGCTTTAAATGTTGTTTTTAAAGCTATTTTATCTCCTGGAGATGAAGTTATTGTTCCTGCTCCTTTTTTTGCCGAATACACCCATTACGTTCATAATTACGGTGGGATCTTAAAGCCGGTAAAAACCTTGTCTGATTTTTCCCTAGATGTAGACGGTATAAAAACTGCTGTTACAGATAAAACTGTGGCTGTATTGATCAATTCTCCCAACAATCCTACAGGGAAAATATATGATGGGGCAGAAATTCATAATCTGGCGAAAGCCTTGGAAGAGCAGGGTAAAAAGTATGGTAAAAAACCTTATCTTATTTGCGATGAACCTTATCGCGATATTGTGTATGACGGAAAAGAGGTTCCGGCGGTTTTCCCAGTATATTCCAATTCTGTCGTTGTATCTTCTTTTGCCAAAAATCTCAGTATTCCCGGAGAAAGGATCGGATATATTGCCGTAAATCCGTCCTGTGAAGATGCTTCCGAGTTTGTAGCCGCCTGTGTTTTTACCACCCGTATCTTAGGCTTTGTGAATGCTCCGGCATTTTTTCAAAGAGTGATTGCTAGGTATTGGAATGTAAAAAAAGATTTGTCATCTTACAGGGAACGTCGGGATGAATTTATAAAAATATTTCAGGAATCGGGAATAGATTTTTTTGTCCCTGAAGGTGCCTTTTACTTTTTTTGTAAAGTTCCTGAGTCAGCCAGAGGGGATGACGATAAAGATTTTTGTGATTTTTTGAAAAAATACAGAATCCTATGTGCACCGGGGACAGGATTCGGAAGGTCCGGTTGGTTTAGAATATCTTACTGTACTTCGATGGATACTATACACAATTGTAAGCCGGCACTAAAACAGGCCGTACACGATTGGAAAAAAAATATATAAGGGAGTAGTTACTATGAAGATTTTGATGGTTTCTGCAGAAGTTGTTCCGTTTGCAAAAACAGGTGGTTTAGCCGATGCTGTTTCGGCTCTTGCAATTGTCTTAAATAAATTAGGGCACGATGTCCGTATCGTGATGCCTCGTTATTATAAAATCGACAGATCTAAGCTTACTCCTTTGGAAGGTCCTATGGGTGTTCCTGCCGGGTATGTGGAGGCTTGGACTGAAGTGTATACAACAATCATGCCTGGTACAAAAAATTTGCCGGTATATTTTATAGATCATGAACAGTGTTTTGGTCGGGATGGAATTTACGGTACACCTACAGATACGGATTTCCAAGATAATCCCTATCGTTTTTCTGTTTTATGTCACGGAGCATTCCAGCTTTGCAGAAAATTGGATTGGTATCCGGATATTGTTCACGCCCATGATTGGTCTGCTGCTTTGGCTCCTGTTTTATTAAAATTTGTGGAGCGATATAACGGTTTTGACAAAACAGCAAGCGTGTTCACAATTCACAATTTAGGATATCAGGGTGTTTACGGTAAACATAATTATCCTGCCACCGGTTTGGACTGGAATTTTTTCTATGCTGCCGGCTTTGAAGACTGGGATAGGATCAATTTCCTGAAGGCCGGTTTAACTTCTGCCAATATGTTGACAACAGTTTCTCCCACCTATGCTCGGGAAATTCAGACACCCATGGCAGGTTTCCGTATGGATGCACTGTTGCGTCACAGAAGCGGAGATTTGGTAGGTATTCTTAACGGTGTTGATACGGAAATATGGAATCCCAGTAAAGATAAATATTTAGCAGAGAATTATTCTGTGGGAAAACTGGCAGGTAAAGCAAAAGATAAGGCTGCTTTGCAGGAACGAATGGGCTTGGAAGTAAATCCAGATATTCCTCTTTTTGGTGTGGTGACCCGTTTAGCAGATCAAAAAGGCGTTGCAGAAATGTTTGCTCCTACATACGGAAGTATGTATCGGATTTGTACAGAAATGAAAGTACAGGTTGTGGTTTTGGGAGCAGGAGAAAAGTGGTGTGAAGACGAGTTGCGTACTCTTGAATCAAAGTTGCCGAATTTTAAAGCATACATCGGATATGACGAATCTTTGAGTCACCAAATAGAAGCCGGTTGTGACTTCTTCTTGATGCCTTCCCGTTATGAACCGTGTGGCTTAAACCAAATGTACTCTCTCTTGTACGGTACCTTACCGATAGTTCATCGTACCGGTGGATTGGCAGATACTGTGGAAAACTACAATGAGGCAACAGGAGACGGTACAGGATTTATGTTTGACGAGCTGACTCCTCAGAGTGTTTTTGACACAGTAGGATGGGCTGTGTATGCTTGGTACAATAAACCTGAGCATATAAAAGCTATGCAAAAAAGAGCGATGAAAAAGGATTTCAGTTGGGAATCTTCAGCTGAAAAATATTTGGAAGTATATAAAGCTGCTTTAAGCAGAATATAACTTAGTTGCTTAAGCAGAATATAATTTATCTGCCGGTGTTATACTACATCGGCTATATAAATTTGAGGGGTATTTGTGGTTCAACAAATTTTTGTTTTTTTCAAAAGTCTTAACAGCAATTCCAATCCGGGGGAAATAGCCCATGCAGCGGCCATCGGAACTTTACTGGGCTTGGTTCCGAAAGATAATCTGTTGTGGTACATGTTGTTTATTTTCTTTCTTTTTGTAAGAATCAATAAAGCTGTTTATTTT
>JAHLFV010000111.1 GCA_018883625.1 Candidatus Treponema excrementipullorum | reverse complement strand
CTACTGTTCCTCTGAACTGCCATTTATTTATGAAAACGACCGATTATCCTGTATTACATTGTTGTTCAAGCAAGTTACATGTACTATAACCCCATGAAAAGATTTATTTTTATTTGTTTATTCAGTGTAATGGGATTTGCTTTTGCTCAAACTGCAGAAAGTCAAACTCATTTTAAAAACGGACTGTCTCTCGGTGCTTTTTGGGCTTTCAACCAAGATAAAAGTGGGGGAGATTTTGAAGTCGGCTTACCCATAATACGGGGTGAAGAAACAGGGTTTATGTTGAGAAATCATTTTCTGTTTTCCGGATACGGGGGTGACGGTTTTGGACAGGTATCTGTAGGAGATAAACTTCTCATAGGAGGATATATTCCTACAACGCATTTTGTTGCAAAACCCTACGGTTTTGTCAGCACGTCTCTTGGCTTTTTTGCCTCTTCGCCTTTGGAAAAGACAGTTTTTTTCTCTTTGCCCCTTATTGCAGAAGTTCATTTGGGAGGAGGATTTGAATTTCAGTTCATAAAAAATATGTCTTTTGCCGTAGAATACGGAGGTATGTGGTCTTTTTCAGTAGGAACCGACAAATTTTGGAGTATCTCAAACCCTACCCTTTCTTTAGGTTATAGAGTATATTTCTAGTACAATGAAAACAGAAATTGTATTGGAAAAACTAAGAGAACCTGGGTGTATTATTTATACACCGAAGGTTTCCCAAGAGATTTCTCTGTTACGGGAGTACATCGAAAATTTCAGTGTATATAATCCTAATGAGTACATTTCTGCTTGGGACGGAGACTACTGTGTTAAACTGCACGAAAAAGATATATACAGAGTTTTTTCTTATGACAAAAAAGTATACGCAGAAACAATTAAAGATACATTAGTACTTAAACTACGATTGTATCAATTTGAAGAATTGGTTTCCGAAAAAAAATGGGATCGCTTTATTAGAATATCTAATACGGATATTGTTAACATTGAACATGTTGAGAAATTTGATTTGTCATTTACGGGGATTATAACAGTTGTTCTTAAAAACGGTACAAGAGTTCAGGTTTCCCGTCGGTATATGAAAAAAATCAAGGAAAAAATTTTAAAATGTTAGATGATATGCATGACCGGAGGAACTTTATGCTAAAAAAAATTGTAGAAAGATGTATGGTGGGCTTTGTTTTGGGAGTTTTTTTTGGCGATGTCTTAATGCTGTTGATAAAAGCCTGTTTTGTATTTTTTGCCCCAGATGCCGGCATAGATTTTTCAAGGACACTTAGAACCGATCTGATTTTTGACAGTAGTTGCTTTTTATTTTTCGGTTTATATGGCATGATCACTGGTGGTCTGACACTGATATGGTCTATAGAAAAGTGGAGTTTACTCAAGCAAACCGCAGTACACTTTGCTTTACAGTATACCCTTACTACTGCCTGTACATTTCTTCCGAGGATATATACTACTACTTACAAAAGTTTTGTTTTGTGGACGGCTATTTTTGTAGCAATCTATATCGTTATTTGGCTTGTTATATACATAAAAATATATCTGACAATAAGCATCCTCAACAAACAACTTGATTTGAGAGTTTTTCAGGTTAGTAAAAACTGATTCCTTATTCTATTTTTGTCACGCTACCATCGCCATGGGCAACAAAAACCTGAGGCTTATTTTTTGTGAAAAAACCTACTTCTACTACGCCGGTAATAGATTTAATTGTGTCTTCTAAAATTTCCGGTTTTACAGGATTGTCCCACAAAATGTCTAATATAATATTCCCGTTATCCGTGATAACCGGACCACATTTTTTTACTGCTTCTCTCAAAGTGCAGTGGGCGCCCAGTTCCTCCAACCGTCGTATTACGGCAAATCGTGCTTCTGGAATAACTTCTACCGGCAAAGGAAATTTTGTTCCTAAAGAGTCAACGATTTTTGATTCATCGGCTACGACAATAAATCGTTTTGCATTGTAAGCAACGATTTTTTCCAAAAGTAAAGCAGCACCGCCACCTTTAATCAGATTTTTTTCGGGAGAAATTTCGTCTGCTCCGTCAATGGCGATATCCAGTTGGCCTTGAATTTCTTTGGAATTCATGGAATATACGGAAATACCCAAATTCTCGCAGGCTATGGTTGTCTGAAAGCTGGTAGTAACAACTTTAATGTCTTTTAATTGTCCGTTTATAATGAAGTGGGCAAGTCTTTCTACAGCCGGTAATGCCGTGGACCCTGTTCCCAATCCGACTTTTGCTCCGTCAAAAATAAGACCTTCTTTTACCAATTCGTTTACTGCGTAAGTACCTACCAATCTTTTTTGTTCTGACTGTGTTAACTGTGCCATCAGTATGTTTCTCCTGTAAAAAGTCTGAATTGATCGTATCCTTGATATTGTAACATTGAATATCCGTTTGACACAAGGCATCCAGCTTGCATGGCTCTGTACATTACCGGGGTAATATCGGGATGATATACGATATCGTAAAGGGCTTCTTCTCCCGTAAAGTCATAAAAATAGAGAGGATCGTTTTCCTTTGTTGGAGGCAGTGAGGATCCCATTCCTTTTGATGTGGTCTGAATAATCAAATAGGAATAGTGTTGTAATATATGCAGAGATTCCGGTCCTAAAG
>JAHLFV010000110.1 GCA_018883625.1 Candidatus Treponema excrementipullorum | reverse complement strand
CTAAATAAACAGTGGTCAGATTGTATAAAACGGGACTTAAGATGAGAAGAAAGGACAGAGAAGTTACTGATGAAGAGAAAATAAAACAAATTATAAAGGACTGTCACTGTTGTCGTGTAGGCTTGTATGACGGAAATAGCCCTTATATAGTGCCGCTCAATTTTGGCTACGAGGAAAAAGAAAATCAAAAAGTGTTTTATTTTCATGGAGCCACAGTAGGAAAAAAAATTACTTTGATAAAAAACTGCAACACTGTGGGTTTTGAACTGGATATTTTTCATGGTATGCAGGCAGCTTCGGAGGCTTGTGGTTATACTTGTTTGTATCAAAGTATTGTGGGTAGCGGAACAATTCATATTTTGGATTCTGTAGAAGAAAAGCTTCACGGTTTGCAGGTAATTATGGAGCACTATACCGGCAGAAAGGATTGGACTATTCCTCCCTGTGCCGTTGATACAGTAGCTGTGTTTAGGCTAAATGTTAAAAACTTGACTTGTAAAGAGCATGTGTAACGTGTACAAGGATGTAAATTGTGAAATATATTTTTCTTCATGGACTGGGACAGGGCTATCAAATGTGGAATCCTGTTCTGTCATACTTGGGAAAAAACTACGACGTAGAAAGCCTGGACTTGTATGAATGGTTTTCTGGAAAACAGATTTCATGGCTTGGACTTTATAGTTCTTTTGAAGCATATTGCAACAACGTAGAAGGACCGATAGTTTTATGTGGTCTTTCTCTTGGTGGCATGTTGGCTTTGCAATATACATTACATCATCCGGAAAAAGTTGTGTCTTTAGTTTTGATTGGAGTTCAGGTTACCATGCCAAAGTTGTTATTAAAAATACAGAATATAATTTTTTCTTGTATGCCGAATTCTGCTTTTAAATCTTTAGGTGTATCCAAAAAACAGATTATAACACTTACAAAATCTATGATGAATTTGGATTTCTGTGATGAGTTGGAAAAAATACGCTGCAGAACCTTGGCAATAGTGGGAACAAAGGACAAGGCAAATAAAAAAGCTTTTCTCTGTATTCGGGAAAAAATACAAAATTGTGCGGGATGTATTATCCCGGTCGCCGGACATGAAGTAAACCGTGACAGTCCCGAAGTTTTAGCTGAGACTTTGAAAATGTTTTTTGAGAGCTGAAATTGAAGAGAATATCTTCGGTTATAGCAACCTTGTCAGTCTGTAAATCTTAGCAAGTAACCGTTAGGATCTTGTACTAAAAATTCTTTTTGCTGAATGTATTCGTTTTTGACTCGGTATGAAGAGATTGTTAATTCTCTGAAAATTTCTATTTCGCTGTTTATTAACTTCTCATACAAGCGGTCAATATTATCTACCGCAATGGAAAAATTTACACCTTGTCCTAAAGGATACAGCATTTTCCCTGTATTCCAGCCTTCATCATGAATTTGTTCAAACATAAACTGATTTTCTGCAAAAGACATAAAAATAAACAAATCTTCCCGTCTTTCATAGATTATTTGAAAACCTATTTTTTTGTAAAATGCGACTGTTTGATTGATGTCAAAAACAGAGAGTTCGGGTATTATTCTACTAATGACCTCGTTTGGAAACAAAAATCAAACAAAATGTTCCCGCACATAATCTATGGCAGAAAACCTCTTGTGTTCCCGTTTATCAAAGGCCTCCTGAATTAAGTCATCTACTTCCAATTTGTTGTACAATTCAGTAGCTTCTTCTACCGATGCCCGTAATACGGGGTGCTTGGGCGAAAACAAAACGCAACAATCTTCATAGGGAAGGATAGAAGTTTCGTACGTACCGATGTATTTTGCCGTTTCGATAATTTCTTCTTTGTCTAAACCCACCAGTGGTCGCAAAAGAGGATAGGAACCTGCCGATTCTGTTACTGCCATGTTTTGTACCGTCTGACTTGCAACTTGACCTAAACTTTCCCCGCTAATTAAACAGTGAGCTTTTATTTTATCTGCTAGCAAAGAGGCTGCTTTCATCATACACATTCTTAAAAGCAAAGTACTGAAAGCTTCCGGGGCTCTTTGTTTTATTCGCATCTGAACTTCCGTGAAAGGTACAATATTTATATGAGTGTCTACGCCGTACATGGCAATAATTTGTGCCAAATCTTCCACTTTTTTTTGTGCTTCGGCAGAGGTATAAGGATAAGCATGAAAATAAATACAGTCTACCTTCATACCCCGACGCATCATTCTGTATCCGGCTACGGGAGAATCGAGACCGCCGGAAAGCAATAAAACCCCCCGTCCTCCGGTACCTACGGGTAAGCCACGGCATCCTTTATTTGTGTCGCAGTACACAAAACACCTATCACGGATTTCTACTCTGATAATTACGTCAGGATTATGTAAATTGACTTCTAACAGCTGAGTGTCGTACACTTCCGCAGCGGCTTCACAGGCAATCTCATAAGAATTCAGGGGAAATCCTTTGTCTGCCCGTCGAGCTTCTATTTTAAAACTTTTAGCTCCCTGCTCTTTGGCGGCAAGAGCCTCTTTATACACAGCTTTTTGTATAGATTCAATATTTTTCTCACAGAGCGTAGCAGAAGCCCAGCCGGTAATTCCGATAAGATGCTTCAATGTAAATTCAATAGCTGCACAGGATACTTTAGGACCTTCGATATATAATCTGCCGGCAATCAGCCGAACGGTAGCTTCTACGGATTCCAAGTATAAACGGGCGTTTTCTACCAGTCTCTGTTCGAATTCTTTAATGTTTGAACCTTTTAGTGTAAGTTCTCCTAATTTTGCTAAAT
>JAHLFV010000109.1 GCA_018883625.1 Candidatus Treponema excrementipullorum | reverse complement strand
CTTTTTCTCCTTACCAATTGATTGTTACCAATTCAACGAACTGGTTTTTATGTGAAAGAAACAAACTCGTATACAGAATTTGTTTACTCTTCACCCATAACTTTTTGTGAGACCCGGAAAACAACAAATTCTGCAGGCTTTGCAGGTGCCAGGCCTATTTCACAAACCACATATCCGGCATCTATAGATTCCGGAGGATTCAGTTCATCATCACATCTGACATAAAAAGCTTCTTCCGGTGTATCTCCAAACAACGCCCCCGATCGCCATATATTTAACAAAAAAGCTGTAATATTACGGGTTAATTTTTTCCATAAATCACGGGTATTTGGTTCAAATACCACCCAATTTGTTCCGTTTTGTAAAGCTTGTTCCACCATACAAAACAGACGTCGTACATTGATATATCTCCACTCTGGATTTGAACTGATAGTTCGTGCTCCCCAGACTCTGATTCCCCTACCCGGAAATTCACGAATACAGTTTATGCCTTTGGGATTAAGCAATTCTTGTTCTGCATCAGTAAGATTATATTTGAGTCCTAAGGCTGTTCTGAAAATCTCATTTGCCGGAGCTTTATGAACACCACGTGTTCCATCTACCCTGCCATATATACCACAGATACCACCACTAGGCGGTGCATAGACATTTTTGTCTTGTACAGTATCATACATCGAAATCCATGGAAAATAATAAGCACCCATTATTGAATCCCGAGGTTTAGGAATAGAATCTATACCTCCTTCTAAATTTTCAGGGCTATCTAAAACGGCAAAACGGAAACGGTGTTTTTCACAGTGAGAAAGAATGGCATCTTGGGCAGCAGGCTCCGTTACACCAGGAGCAGCAACGATTGCAATATCTTGAATTTGATCAAACAAATACAACCCAGTCTTTTTCCCGATTCCCTTATCTGAACCGATAATTAATTTTGCTATATTGTCTGGATTTTTAATTTCCCCAGAGGGAATTTCCGGTTCTGCATCTTTCTTTTCTGCTCCCCCTTTTTTTCCTTCAGGATGGGATTCTGCCTGTTGAGTTGCTTTCACCGGTTCAGCCAAGTTATTAATATAACACTTAGTTCCGCCATTCTGGAAAAACTGATACACAGCATGTCCAAGCCATCCTCCGGTATGCATTCCTCCAAATACCTTGGTATACTGAGTCCAATTGGTAACAAGAACAGCTTCATTAATCGGTCCCTTTTCTGCTACCCCAAGAAAGCCAACAATGTTTGTAGCCCCCGCTTCAATCGGTTTTGAACCGCTTTCCACCTCTTCTACATACACACCCGGTGTTTGATAATTTGGCATTTTTTTCTCCTTTACCTTGAATTTCTATTTTTTCACGACACCATAAATATCGCGTTTTTCAACACGTTTAAATCCATATGCTTTCTGTGAATTAAGACTGAATTCTGTTTTATATATAAGACTGTATCTGTACACTCCTTCGCAATAATTTACATTTCCGTGATCAACATGCCTGATTACCGGTTCTAAATATATTTTATCAGTAGAACTACCATGCCAATTATATTTCACTATATCTATCTCTGGATTATCTTTAAATAAAACTGCAGCCTCTCCATAGGCTTGTAACAGCATATCAATATTATTTCCCTCAAACAAAATCTCAACACTCATTTCATATACAGCCGGTTGTTCATATTGCTTCTCGTCAACAATAATCCTCTGTCCACTTTTATCAATCATACATTGGCAAATATCATTTATGTTGACTGTTATTTTGACATCTGGATACACTATTGCACCTGTTCTTGTAGCAATTTGTTTATAAATTTCACTAATTATTTTCCATTGCTCCATAATTTTATTCCCGTCTGTCCACAACATCTATACTTGACAAATATGGCAATTCATCTTCCTGAGACAAAAGAGTTTCAACAATAACTCCGGCATCTTCATCAAAAATTTCCACACTGTTAATAGATAAAATCGTTTGATTTTTCTCTAAAGTTTTTAATATTAATCCTTTTGTAACACTCTTCCCAAATTCAAAACCCTTTCCATTTCCTCCTATAAGAGGGTGAAAAAACTTTTCTAATTGTTTTTTTATTTTTGTTTTTTCTCCGTCAGAATCAAAAACGTTGTTTTTAAAAACCAATTCCAATTTTATTTTGAAATCTCTGTACACTGGTCCAGCAACCTCAACTTCTGTTCCGACTAATTTTCGCTCATCGAGGTACTGTTTTACCCGGCGTTGTAATTCTTTTGAAGGAAACAGTTTTCCCTGATATGAACTCCCCTTTGCCATTTCTGGAATAATAACTGTCTTGATTTTTCCGTCTTTTGTTTTGTCTTTTAAACAATATGCACGTCCTACAGAACTTGAAGCTTCACAACTAATCCATCCAAAATCCTCTCTGGTAACAGCTCTATTTAAGCTTTTGAAGACTCCAGCTGAACGCGCTTTTAAACTTTCTATGGTCTCCATATCACACCCGCCAGCAGCAGCAAAGGGATTATCACAACCTGTGATATAGGGAATACTTTGAGTTAAAAACTGTAATTTATGAGCTGCAACATTTCCCTGTTCACCGCCACCAACCTGGTATTCTATTACTTTAATGTTAAATTTCCCTTTCGGAGGATTAATACCATGAATTCCATCTCCAAAGATAATTTTTCCTGTAGAATAATCAATAACAAAATGACGAGAAAAGGCATCTGAGTTATAAAAATTTGGAACTTCTTTATATA
>JAHLFV010000108.1 GCA_018883625.1 Candidatus Treponema excrementipullorum | reverse complement strand
ATATAACCGACAAAAGCTTCTAGTTTGTTTTAAGGGAGTTTTATCAGAGATTTAAATAAAAAAATAACCGTACCACCGAACCAAAAAAGGGGGACGGGATAGGGTTGTTTATCTTGGCTTCGTGGTGTCCGGTTCACCGGCCAGAGCTCTGCAACTCCAAACTGTTTTCGGCATAATCTAAATGCAGTAAATTGTCAACCTTTTGACAGGATTGAAAACGGGAATGTCTTTTTTGTAGACAGCACTCTGAAGGATGAAGACGGTGACGGAGTAAATGAAATAAACGGTGTTTCTGAGCGGAATTACAGTATCCATGATGAACGGATAAAGAGTTACGGAATAATGGTACTGAAAAAAAAGATCCCGCGGAACTGACAGCCCCGCGGGAAAACAGAAAGGATTGCGTTTGAAAAAAGGTTCAGATTTTTCAGGAGAGATTATCTGATACGAACAATTCGGTAGCCGTCATTGTAGCCGGACGCCGATACCGGAAACCGGCACCAATGAACGGCTGAGGATGCCGAACTGCCCGTTTAATTAAAATGCCAAAGAAAGAGTTGCGTCTGTGAAAACTCCTTCCAATGTGTTGATAACAACGTTACCTTTTTCGATAGAATCGGTCAAAGCAACACCGTTGATAAAATAGGTTCCGTCTACAGATGTAACAGCAAGCTCTTTGCCGGACAATGTGGTCAAAGTGTCTGTTGTTGCCAAAGTTTCGTCGGTTACAATACCGGGAACAATATAATCTTCCACATTTGTTAAAACGGTGGCATCAACAATAGCTGTATCAACAGGAGCAAAAATTGTGATTCCTTCCGGAGCAACAGCTGCCATATCAATATCAGCAGCAGCAACAGCGTTGCTGAATATCTGGGTATTTTCTGTTTCTGCCAAAGCGGCGGCGATATCGGTGCTCTGTGTATCTTCAACTACAGGTGCTGCAATAGCATCTACCAAGTCTGTTGTTAAATCCATGTTCTGAGCACAAACCATACCACCTGCAACCAAAGCTGCCATCATTCCGATTACGATTTTTTTCATATGTATACCTCTTTAATAATGAATTAGCCTGAGTTTCTGTTCAAGCAACATGGACACTCTACAGGTCAATTGTTGAGAAGATACTTATTTTTTGTTAAGAATTTGCAAAGAAAACAGTTTTATGGGCAAAAAAAGTATAAGTATAACTGATTTATAGAAATTTAATAAAAAACATACAGAATGACAGTTCAGGGATTGACAGATATTCCACAAGAATTGTATAAGTTTAATAGATATAGTAGATAGTGTATATATTAGACATATTTTATGTAATGATATTTTTGTTTTGTGGGGATAGAGAATACCATGACTGACATCAATTTACCTGCCGTTTTAGTTTCTGACGGAGTCGCTTCTGTTTTGGCGTTAACAGTGTTATACAGTCGTTTCAGAAAACCCCGCATCAAAAGCTTTGATGATACTACATTTTTCTTTATAACACTTTTGGTTGCTTTTTTGCCCGCATTGGAAAGTATAAATTTTATTTTAGATGGAGTGCTGTTTCCCGGAGCAATACAGCTTTCCGTGATTTTAAATGTCAGTGTTTTTATTCTTACTTTTGCCGTGACAATTCTATGGGCGTTGTATACGGACTACAAGCTGTTTGAAAGTATTGAACATGTCAAAAAATTTTTGCCATATGCCATACTGCCCCTTGTGATTCCCATTATATTGTGCTTGTGTAATTTATTTTTTCCTATTTTCTTCCATATAAATGATGCTGCTGAGTATGTAAGAACACCCTTGATGCCTTTTCTGTTTTTGGCAAATTTTCTATACATCGTTGCCATGACCTTGCGGACTGTGTATTTCCGTAAAAAAATAGGTAAATACATTTTTGTGCCTACATTGATGTTTTTATTTCCGATTTTTGTAGGTTCTGTACTGCAACTTATGTTTTACGGACTTTCATTTATGTGGGTAGGAATAGCCCTCGGTCTTAATTCTCTGTATATTAACCTGCAGAATGAAACAAATTATATCGATCCCTTAACAAAATTGTATAACCGTACTTATTTACTTTCTTATTTGCAGGCTCATTGGAATAAGGGGCATGCTTTTGTGGGATTGATGTTAGATTTAAACTCTTTTAAGCAAATCAATGATACTTACGGACATTTGGAAGGAGATGAGGCTTTAAAAGCTGCGGGAAAAATCCTTTTGAAAAGTGTAGAAGACCGATGTATTGTTGCCCGGTATGCCGGAGACGAGTTTATTATAATTAGAGAAGGTCCCTGTATAGACTGCGCAGAAAAAATATATGAAAATATACAAGAGCATGTCCGTCTTTTTAATAAAGAAAGCAAAAAATCGTACAAACTTTCTTTTTCAATCGGTATTTGCAGAAGTTCAAACCAACCTTTGGATGACTTCTTAAATTTCATGGACTTGGCCATGTATCAGGAAAAGTCCCGGTACTACGAAGAAGGCTGTCATAATCGCCGAGTACGGTAAGTGTGGGGTGGGATGGGTATAAAAAAAGCCCCCGGTTAAGGAAACCGGAGGCGAGAGACTCTAGTCGGAGTCAGTGGGAAGGATATCAAAAACAGTATTTTTAAAAACGACACCGTCTCCGATGTAAATATAATCCTGAAGAATCTCTTCAGTTTGTTTAAATTTTCTGAAAAAATGGATTTTTATTCCTTTTTCGTGATAGAATATGGCTGAGTGTATGAAAAATCTGTTTTCCGTTATTTCTTCTGAATTTTTTAAGCCTCTTACCGGCAAGTATAAAACCCAATATGCCGACTGCCTTTTGTTGATTTTTTCCTCTTTTAAATCGGAAATTTCTTACGGTGTTGATAAAGAAGCCGTTATTGCGATTTTAACAGATTATTTTAACACCAATACGGAAGACATCAGTTTTAACGATGAAGAAAGTTTTGAAAAAGATTCCCGTAGTAAAGCTTTTGGGGTTATCAACGTATTAAAAAACTGCGGATGGTTGGAGTTTGAAGATGAAAAAAACTATCGACAAAATGTGGTCCTTACGGAACAGGCCATTCCTTTTATCAGAACAATGGCAGAGGTTATCAAAAACGAAGAAACAGAATAT
>JAHLFV010000107.1 GCA_018883625.1 Candidatus Treponema excrementipullorum | reverse complement strand
ATTTTTCTTAGGGCGTGACCATGGTGACCTATTTTTCCAGCTGTACATCATGAAACTGTCCCGAAACCAGCCAAGAAATTTTCAAATGTATAGAAAGCTCTATCAAAAAGATTCATAAACAAATCACACATATACGGTAACAATAGGCTGAGCAAAAGAAATCCTAAAAGCATGGTAAGAGGGATACCTTCTGACAACAAATTCATTTGGGGAGCAGCCTTTGTCAAAAGTCCCATAGCTATAGCCACAAGAAAAAAAGTTCCCGTTAAGGGTAAACTGATCATCATGGCATCAAAGAATAGTTTAGAAAGTCCTCCCAAAAGTAATTCCAAAAACTCCTTATGATTTTCTACAACCACAAGACTGTAGGCATTCATAGTTTGAAAACTGTTTACCAAGCCTCTGAGAAACACTTGCTGAAATCCCTGAACTTGTAAAAAAAGCATCATAGCTATAAGATTCAAAAACTGTCCCATGAGGGGATTTTCTACCTGAGAAAAACTGTCGTATGCTTCTGCAGCAGAAAGTCCCATTTGAAAGGAAAAAAATTGTCCTGCAGTACTGAATGCCCCAAAAAGAATGGAAATATAAAATCCAATAATGATGCCTATCAGTCCTTCTCCTACCAACAGCAAAATAAACTTTAGGTTAAAGGTATCATATATGCTGACCAAATTCTCATACCCACCACTAGGATATGCTGTAGGTAAGATTATAAAAGCCATATAACCGGTCAAAGCTATTTTAGCCACAAAAGAAACACTACGAGTAGAAAAAAGGGGTAATGTCATCAGCATTGCAAGACAACGAACCGCAATGAGCAAATATATCGGGGCAGAATTCAGAATCTGGTTTAACACTTACCGCCCCATTTGGGATATAAGCTGAAACAGAGAAATTGTATAGTCTCTCATAGAACTAAACATCCACCCTCCCAGTAAAGCAATAACTAACAATATAACAAAAAATTTAGGAGCAAAAGTTAACGTCTGTTCCTGTATAGAAGTTGTGGCTTGAAAAATAGCCACGATCAAGCCTATCAGTAGGGCTGCTCCCAAAATCGGAACAACCATAATGAAAATCTGCCAGACACCACCTCTTAAAAACATAATTATGTCACCCAGAGACACTGTACCCTCCCCCGTTTTTAGTTAACAAGTCCTGCTTTCACGGCTCCGAAAACCTTCTGGATCATATCAGAAGCGTAGTTTAAAGGATTTTCCCGTATGACGGCTTCTTCCTCAGCTATTTTTGCAAAAAGTCCGTCCAAGGCTTTTTTTGTTGCATAACCGGCCAAATCAACTTCTACAGGAGGCATGGGAGCTTCTTTACCTAAAACCTCAGCTGCAAAATTCACCGGCTCACCGATTTCGTTGTACTTGTCAGATAAAGTTGTCCAAGCCTTGTCTGCAGAGATACCTGCAACCAAAGGCTTTTCCAAAACACCAGCCATTTTAGGTCTGTACAAGTTGTAAAGTTTATCGTAGGTTTTCTCCCGTAAATACTCCGTAGCCGCATTATCTCCACCACAGACTATAGAGATACCATCGGCAACTGTCATCTCTTTTATTACATCCGTAAAAATAGGAACAACATCTTTTGCAGCTTCTTCCGCACTTCTGTTCAGTCTGAGAACCACATCATCCACTAACCTTTGTCCGCCGGGTATTTTACCGATATTGTCCACCATTACACGAGCCTCTTCCGGTAAAAATATTTTCAAAGCTGAATCACCAAAATATCCGTCTGTAGTCGACAATTCACTGGCAGACACAGTAATTCCCTCCACCAAAGCATCTTTCATGGCTTCAATAGCTTCACTGTTAGTAAATGCTTCTTGTGATGTTACATTTCCAAAAGAACTCACAAAACTGGTGAGATCTGTAGACAAACAGGAACTTAAAAGTCCTACAAAAAATAAAATAAAAAAACTAGTTCTAACATTTCTCATAATAGTATTATACAATCAATGGGCTTTATTGACAACAAATATATATAATTTCTACTTGCAAAGTAATTATTTTTGCCGATATACTATAGTAGCATACATAATCGAAATTCAGAAATACCACTGCACAGACTTTGGATTGAGGGGTACCATGCGCAGACGTAGCAAAAATATAGGAAAAACAATTATTTTACTTTTTTTGATTATTATTTTAATCTTAGGTGGGTTAATGTGGTTTGACTACCTAGGTATAATTCGGGCAAAAACTTTTTTTTCTCCCATATACAGTTTACTGGGACTCCAGGCTCAGTCTGCCACTGCTTCCAAGAACACATTACCCTTGGAAGCCGACTTGGACAACGATCGATATAAAAAACGATTGGAATCCTTGGATTTGCGAAAAGAAGAATTAGATTTACGGGAAGCAGAGATAGCTCAGGCGGAGGCTCTAAACCTGCAGACAGCGCAAGAACTGGAAGAAAGAAGACTATCTCAAGAACAGCGGGAAATAGCTTTTAACAATACCCTGTCTCTTATACACATCTCCGAGCCCACGAGACGATCAGCATATCTCGTATGCCGTCTTCT
>JAHLFV010000106.1 GCA_018883625.1 Candidatus Treponema excrementipullorum | reverse complement strand
GTCTTGTTGAATCTCCAAGGATATTGTTATGGTAGACTTTGGCAATTCAGATCGAACTTTTTCACTCCATTCAATGATACTGATACCCTTACCGTACAATAAATCCTCCGTTCCAAGATTTATAAAGTCTTCGGCAGAGTCTAATCTATACACATCCATGTGATATAAAGGTAAACGACCTTCATATTCTGAAATCAGAGTAAAAGTAGGACTTGTAATATTCTCGGTGATTCCTAAAGCTTCGGCGATACCTTTAGTAATAGTTGTTTTACCGGCAGCCAAGGTTCCTTCCAAAGCCAAAACAGCTCCCGGGGTAAGTTTTTCCCCGATTCTTTTTCCCAATGTTATAGTTTCTTCAGCAGTCTTTGTTACAAATGTCATAAGGGTAAAGCACCTAAATCATCTATTCCTAATATATACTCTTTCAGAGCCTTTTGTAAAGGTAAAAACGGATAGTTTATTTTGTTATAATCAAATTCCAACTCAAAATGTTTATCACCCAAAGGCCCTGTTTCTATTGTAAAGTCCACAGGTAAATTCTCAACCTTGTTAGGAAATTCTATTTCTGCAATTGCCTTATACTGGCGTCGGTAGTAAATAACCCCTTCGCTTTTCTGAATATCATGTAATTTTAGAATTTGCATTATTGACACCTACCGTTTTTTAGTAGGGAATCTATCATTGCAACTATGGCATCAACTCTGGGACTAATTTCGTATTCTGCAAGATCACCCATCAATACAGAGTCTGAGTTTTTTAATGCATCTTCAAAATCGTTGAAAATGGGGGAAAAATCTTCAAAAAACTCTAAAACAGGCTTATTTTCAATTTTTAGATTTTCAAATTCGTCAGGAAAGAGGGCAGACAGAGTTACTATGCGACAAAAAAACGAAAAAGTCTCAGCCAATTCCTTTATGGTGGTTATTGCTTTTGCGTCCTGTCCTTTTTGAAACTGTACGGATATATCCCTTAATTTTTCGCTGATAGAGATTAAATTCGAAGAAATATTTTTGAAAGCATCGTATATATCACTTAAAGCAATAGTAGTCAGTTCCAATGTTTGTATATCTTCTATGGCGGTTTCTGTTTGAGATTCAAAATCTTCCGATTTCAATTCTGTACCATTAACAACAATGTTTATGGTAGTTGCATTATTTTTTTCGCACTCCGATTCAAAAGATTTAAGCACATCTCCAAGATTTTTTTCTGTGTCTAAGGTCACATCAGCTTTTGCACCGTTTACAAAAATTTCCATCCCCTGTTCCTCTGTATTTTACTCTTGCTTTTTATTAAATGTATTGTTAATAGACTGGGATTGAGATTCCAGACTGTTTAATGTAGACTCCATTTGACTATACTTTTGTTTTAAGCTTTGCTCTTTTGCTTCCAACTGAGTTTCCAAATTTTTAATTTTTTGCTCGGAGCTACTGATTCTTGTATCAAGAGTAGATATTTTTGTAGAAAAAATTCCCCCTGACTGAACATAACTTTGGAGTCTTTGATCCATTTGGTATGCTATACCGCTATCAATAATCAAATCATTGTCGCTATCATAACCAAAAAGATTTTTAATTTCGTTGAGATTATTATCAATTGCGCTATCCAGTGTTTTTTCGTCTATTTCCAAATAACCGCGAAGTTTACTGGGTGAGTACCCAGAGTAGGAACTGGCACTGGTGGAAATTCCGATTTGAGCCAAGTTGTTGATGGTAGTATTTTCCTCTATGGAGTAGGCAGAAGTCATAGTAGTTTGAAGGAAACTTTTGCTGTTTGTTAAGGTAAAATCACCCTGAAAAATTCCCAACCATTCCTTATAGGTCTCAACTTCATCTTCCGTCAAATATCCCAATTCATCGATGATTTCTTCTTTCGTCTGAGTTAGAATATTCATCTCAGCAACAACTTTATTATATGTTCCCACCAATGTTATCAAATATTCTTTTACCGTCTCTTTGTCAGGTTTAATGGTTATAGTGGCGGTTTTTTCTGTTTTCTCTTTTATATTCAGAGTAACATCCGGCACAACGTCATCTATTTTATTGGAAGGTCGTGTAATGGTAATTCCTTCGTATTTTATTTTTGCGTCTGAAGCGGTACTGGCAGCATGTATAGGTTCATACCCTAAATTAGCGTTTTTATTAAAGGCCTGTATGGTAGACATGCTGATTTCTTTGCCGGTGTTTCTGTTTCTGACAATAATAGATTCAATATTATCATAGTCAGAAAGAGCAATGGAAAATTTACGACTTCCGTCTTCTTGTTGAAGAGCATCTGCTTCTGATAATTGTATTTCAGATCCATCCTTTAATTTTAAGGAAACAATATTATTATCTACCACCGGATTTAAGGGAGGGGCTTTTTTTACCCGAGTACCGGAAGGCAAAGTTGTATCTGAGGGAAAATTGTCAATATGTATACCCTTAAAATCAATTCCGCCGGCTCCCGGCAACTGAGGACTCGTTGATTCTTGATTGATTCTTTCCGTAATATCTTCTACATCTGCTTTCGATAGTGAAAATTCGATTACCTGATTGGGATCAGAGGCAACTTCTTCGGGGATTTGTACTTCAAAACTTCCCCGTGGGGGAACAGTGATTGTATTCTCTTGTACAGAAACGTTGTCGGAAGAAAGGGCAGGCATGCCTTTCTGTTCAGACACAGAAGAATTATTTACCGAAACTTGTTTAATATCATTTGATGAGGAAATGTTTACAGCTTCCGGCTTAACTTTTTGTATCATTCCCACTTCGAGAGCCAGATTTAAAGCTTCATCTTCAAAGACAAGCTTATTTTCTTCACCGGTTTGTAAGGCTTCTATCATGAGAGCCTGTTTTCCGGGAGAAACAGTAACTACAGAAGCTTTTATAACATCCTTGCTCCGCTTATTCAGAGAATCCGCAAAAGACTGTACAGTTCCACCTTTCCAATTCATGGAAACTTCTTTTTCACCGGATTTAAACACATAGGAACCAGCCGGAACTTTATATCCTTTTTCTATCTCTTCCGATAAAAATCTGTCTGCCGTTGCAGGGTTTAATACATCAATTTGAAAAGAATTAAGAGCTGCATTGCGTCCCGCTTCCACAGAAACGGCATCTTCGTTGGTAGATTCCCCGATTTTACTGTTAAAAGGGTTATCAAAAGAGTATAATGACCGACAACTATCCCGCAAAGCAGTTACATTTTTATTGACGCTTCTCCAAGCGTCTTGTTGCATCTTATATCCGTCAAGACTAGCCTGCTCTCTCTCCAAAGGCAAGCGTTCCTGCTTCATAAGAGCTTCTACGAGATCATTTGTTTTGTATTTGTCACTGACACCGGGTATACTAACTCCAGCCATTATTCACTTGTGCCTGCAAAAAAATTGCTGAACTATGCTTCAATATCTACAAGTAAGCCAAGATTTCTTCTCAACGCTAATTGGACTTGTTGCATATCTGCAGACGGAATCTCCTTCAATACCTTATCGGCATTTTTATCCACAACCTTAATAATAACCTTGCCAAGCTCTTTGTTTACAGAAAATTGCAATTTTATCGCAGAGCTATGGGAGACTTGACTGTTATTTTGTGTTGCTTCCTGCATTTCAACAAAATTTTGAAGAACTCTTTCAGACACATCGGTAAACTCCCGAGATAAATCCTGCATATCTACGGAAACACCGGAGAAATTACGAGAAATATGTTTAAAACGGCCATCCGTTGCCAAACTTTGCCCAATATAATGTATTGTCATGGGCCTATCCTTATAAAGAAAGACAGAAGAGGGGCGCACCTCTTCTGTCTTGACCACATCAAAAAGATGACATCCAGATATCTCTTTGATGAAAGAAAATAAAATTAACTCAAAAGAGCTAATACTGTCTGAGACTGTACATTTGCCTGAGCCAACATTGCTGTACCGGCTTGAGTAAGAATCTGATTCTTTGTGTACTCAACTATCTCGGAAGCCATGTCTGTGTCACGAATCAAAGATTCAGCTGCCTGCATGTTTTCGGCTGCAATAGCAACACCATAGGAAGCTGTTTCAAAACGATTCTGATAAGCACCCAAGTCTGCCCGCTGTCTTGATACGGTCTTCAATGCGTTATCAACATATCCGATTGTTGCGTTAGCTGATTCGGGAGTTGCAATACTGATTGCTCCCTCTGAATCTGCTGTTGCACCGGTTTTTTCTGTTGATGCAACTTGCTGAATACCACGCAAACCAAGAGCCTGTGCGGTCATTGTTCCGATATATACACGAGCATTCTGATCCATGTTAGCACCGATATGGAACTGCATTACACGTCCTGAAGCAGATTCCCGGGCGAAAGCACCAGTAAGCATATTCATTCCGTTGAACTGAGCTTGACTTGCAATTCTATCAACCTCGGCAACAAGCTGGGAAACTTCAACTTGAATCTGCATACGATCTTCATCAGAATAAATACCGTTAGAGGCTTGTACAGCAAGCTCGCGGATACGCTGCAAAATGTCTGTTGTTTCCTGCAAGTATCCTTCAGTTGCCTGAATAAGAGAAACACCGTTTTGAATGTTTCTATTAGCTTGGTTCAAACCACGAATCTGAGAACGCATTTTCTCAGAAACAGCCAATCCTGATGCATCGTCACCAGCTCGGTTAATTTTCATCCCAGAACTGAGTTTTTCTATGTTACCCTGAATCTGTGCGTTAGAAATGCCCAACTGACGATTGGCATACATAGAACTCATGTTGTGATTAATAATCATATAATTACCCTCCATGTAACTAAATACGCTGAATTCATTCCCTGTTTTCAGCCATGTCTGTGTGGCCACGTAAAGGTTTGCGCCCCCCTTACTGATTTAGAGCCATCAGCATGAATTGACACTGTTATGTGACAATGTCAGTTTATGCTGTCACTGACAGATGAAGGATAGCTGTAAAAGATCATAAGGCTTGCTAAACTCAAGCTTTCCTTGACAGTATACAGCTAAAAGAGACAGTTGTAAAGATGTTTTTTTGAAGAAAAATAAAATAAAGAGGGGAAATAAAAGCGCCCGTAAGTAATGCAATTTCTTGCACTACTTACGGTCTCATGTACTATGACTATCTAAGAAGAGATAAAACAGTCTGTGACTGTGAGTTGGCCTGTGCCAACATAGCTGTTCCAGCCTGTGTCAATACCTGGTTCTTAGTAAACTCAACCATCTGAGCTGCCATATCTGTATCACGGATACGAGATTCAGCTGCCTGTAAGTTTTCAGCGGCAATGTCAATGCCCTTAACAGCATGGTCAAGACGATTCTGGTATCCACCAAGATCTGCACGCTGCTTGTTGATCTTTTTCAGAGCTTCGTCAATTGTACCGATTGCGCGGTTGGCTTCATCCGGTTTTGCCAAGCTAAGAATTGATTCATCGCCAAGATTTCTAACGCCCAAAGCTACAGCGGTCATTGTACCGATGTATACTTCCATGCGCTGATCCATGTTGGCTCCGATATGGAAATACATAGATCCAGTAACAGAGTTTTCTCCGGTCTGCATTGCAAAACGACCTGTAAGCATATTCATACCGTTAAACTGAGCGGAACTTGCGATACGATCAACTTCTGCAACCAACTGAGATACTTCAACCTGAATCTGCATGCGATCTTCATCTGAGTAAATACCGTTAGAAGCCTGAACTGCAAGTTCACGAATTCGCTGCATAATATCTGTAGTTTCCTGTAGATAAGCTTCTGTTGTCTGGATGAAACTGATGCCGTTGGAAGCATTTTCTGATGCCTGATTCAAACCGCGAATCTGAGCACGCATTTTTTCTGATACTGCCAATCCTGATGCATCGTCACCGGCACGGTTGATTTTCATACCAGATGAAAGTTTCTCCATGTCCTTCTGTAAGCTGAGGTTTGTTACACCCAGCTGACGATTAGAATACATAGCTGACATATTGTGGTTGATAACCATATTTTTCCTCCATGGAATTATGTTCGGACAACATCCATGCCATCCGTTGTAAGTGTACACTACAAGGCTACATGTGTGTTAACT
>JAHLFV010000006.1 GCA_018883625.1 Candidatus Treponema excrementipullorum | reverse complement strand
AAAAAGCGACTTGGAACGTACCGACCTTGCAAAGGACAAAACAGGTGTTTTTACCGGTTCTTATGCTGTTAATCCGGTAAATGGCAAGAAGATTCCTATTTGGATTTCCGATTATATTTTGATTTCTTACGGTACCGGAGCCATTATGGCTGTTCCTGCCCATGACGAACGAGACTGGGATTTTGCAAAAAAATTCGATTTACCGATAATCAAAGTTGTTGCTTCAAAAGAGGAAGTCGCTCAGCTCGGTAACGGTGACGAAAAAGCCGGAGCCACACGGCTTGCAGAGGCAGCACACAACCAGGAAGCATACAAGGCATTGGTAGAAACCTATCCCGATATCTTCAATGTGGCTGCAGAATGTACCGCTGCCGATGGCTACTCCATTAACAGCGAAAATTTTACTGGTATGGAGACGGCAAAAACCATCCCGGCTATGATAGAGTGGTTGGCAAAGCAAAAAATCGGAAAAAAGGCCATCAACTACAAATTGCGAGACTGGGTTTTCAGCAGACAACGCTACTGGGGTGAACCTATTCCCCTAGTACACTGCGAAAAATGCGGTTGCGTTCCTGTTCCGGAAGACCAGCTTCCTTTGGAATTACCCAATGTAAAAACCTACCAGCCCACCGGCACAGGAGAAAGTCCTTTGGCCGGCATTGACAGTTGGGTAAACTGCACATGTCCTGTCTGTGGCGGAAAAGCAAAACGGGAAACCAATACTATGCCTCAGTGGGCCGGTTCCTGCTGGTATTACTTGCGATATTTGGATCCCCACAACGAAAAAGAATTTGTTTCACCAGAAGCTGTACATTACTGGATGCCGGTAGACTTATACGTTGGCGGAGCAGAACACGCCGTTTTGCATCTATTGTATGCTCGATTCTGGCACAAAGTTCTGTACGATTTGGGTTTGGTAAACACCAAGGAGCCTTTCCAGCGTCTTGTAAACCAAGGAATGATCACATCCTTTGCATATCAGAGAAAAAATAAAACTTTAGTGCCCACAGACTGTGTGGAAGAAGTATCTCCTGACGTATTTGTTGAAAAAGAGACGGGAGAAAAATTGGAACGGGTTATCGCAAAAATGTCTAAATCCTTGAAAAACGTTATCAACCCTGATGATGTTATCAAAGAATACGGTGCCGATTCCGTTCGCATGTATGAAATGTTTATGGGGCCTTTGGAGACATCCAAACCTTGGAACACACAAGGTTTGATAGGAGTTCATCGTTTCTTGGAAAAAATTTGGGCAATGTCGGAAAAGAGCATTGAAGATGTGGATATAACCGGTGATTTGCAGGAGCCTCTTTCACAACTGAGAAAAATGTATCACAAAACGGTAAAAAAAGTCACCGCAGACACTGCTACCCTCAACTTTAATACAGCTATCAGTCAAATGATGATTTTTGTAAACGATGCTTCAAAAGTACAGAGCTTGCCAAAATCTCTTTGGGAAGGTTTTATCAAGATTTTAGCCCCCTACGCTCCCCACTTAGCTGAGGAGTTATGGGAAAAGGTCGGACATACCCAAACTATCGCTTACGAAAGTTGGCCTACCTATGACGAAAAGTTCTGTGTAGATGACAGTTGTACCATCGTTGTTCAGGTAAACGGCAAAAAGCGTCACCAGTTCCAGGCACCTATAGACGGAAGCAAAGAAGAACTGGAAAAAATGGCACTGGAAGCAGAACCTATCAAGAAATTTACAGAGGGTAACACCGTAGTCAAAGTGATTGTTGTTCCTAATAAACTGGTAAACATCGTTGTAAAGTAATATGTTATGAAGGAAAAGGTTTCTGCCCCCATACAAGAGCAAAACCGCCTGAAATATATTGCTTTGGCAGGTTGGATTGCCCTTTTGGGTAATCTGGCCTTGGCTGTGCTAAAATTGACGGTGGGATTTATTTCCAACAGCTTGGCTGTTTTGGGAGACGGTATAGATTCGGCTACGGACGTTGTTATCGCCTGTATGACATTGTTTATCGGGAAAATCATTTCCCGCCCTTCCGATAAAGAGCATCCTTGGGGACACGGTCGTGCCGAAACAGTAGCCACTTTGGCTGTAGCTTTTATTATTTTTTATGCCGGAAGCCAGTTAATCGTATCCAGTGGAAAGCAGTTTTATGCTTTTTTTGTCCTCAAAGAAACTCCCGGAGCTGTAGAAAATATCGCTTTGATAATAACAATAGCCTCTGTTTTCGGTAAATTGCTTTTAGCTGTCAGTCAATTCCTTTTAGGTAAAAAAGCCGATAGTTCCATAATTTTAGCCAATGCCCAAAACATGTCTTCGGATATGGTAATTTCTTTTTCTGTACTGATAGGTTTGGGATGTGCAAAATTATTGCATCAACCGGTACTAGATCCTGTAGTTGCCTTTTTGGTAGGATTGTGGGTAGTGAAGAATGCCATAAAGCTTTTTCTGGAAATGAATATGGAGCTTATGGACGGTACCCAAGACAAAGAGCTGTATCATACCTTGTTTTCTGCCATTAAATCCGTTCCCGGCGTTACAAATCCCCACCGTGTACGAATACGAAAAATCGCTTCTAAACTGGATATAGATTTGGATATAGAAGTAGATGCATCCATGACCGTCCACGAAGCACATATTATAGCCGAGGAAGTTGAAAAGAAACTACGCAACAGCATCCCCGATATTTACGACATCATGGTACATATCGAACCGGCAGGTCACGGAGACCACCATCCCAAGGAACAATACGGTTTGACGGAAGAAGAGTTAGACAACAAATAACTTGTAGGACGACATCCAATCGTCCCACAAGCTACACTGTTTTGACCATTACAACTATTCCACACTTTTCCAAGCGTGAATAAACTCCATCATAAACTGTTGAATATTTGAAAACCACTTTTTCTGAAAGGCAGTTGCTTCTGTACCGATGTACCGGTAATGCCAGCATTCCCAGCGATAACCTGTCACGTCTTCATACCCTTGAGGGAAAGACAGAGACCAACCGTAGTCTGAGGCATTTTTGTCCAACCATTGTCCGGCAGGAGTTTCAATAAACTCGTCGGTAATAGAGCCAAAGTCCACCACGGTTCCCAACTGATGCTGACTGGTTCCCGGAGCGGCAGATTCTCTGTCGGCAGCTTCTTTTCCCATTTGTCTTACATTACGTTCGTAAACGGTTTTTTGATAATCATAAGACCGATAGGTGGAGCTGGCTACTAATGTGATGCCTTCTTCCTTTGCAGCTTGAGCCATAACCCGCAACGCTCTTTCCGCAGGTTCTCGCAAAGATAAATCGTTTCTGTTAAGAAGATAAAAATCGTTTGGTTTAAGAGGAACTATATCTTCTGGAACATAGTCTGCAGACAAAAAATGCTGCTTATCTGCAAGGATAAGCAAATTTTCTGTATCAGCTTCCAATACTCTGTATAAATCCGCAAGGAATTCCTGGGGGTCTCCGTTAGTTATTCCGGCTTTGGTTTTCTCCGGCAAAAGAGCGAAAGCCTTCTGCAATTTTTCCAATTCTGCCGTCTGAGGAGACAAAACAGTTTCTGTCTCTGCAGGAGCCGGAATAACTTCCTTCACTTCTAAGTCCACATCAGCCACCGGTTGTTGAGATTTAGCACAGGCAAAAAAAGCCATACTCAATAAACACACCACAAACAAAATCTTTTTTTTCATATTACAGTACCTCTGTTATTGTATTGATTATTCGTAATAAACTAGAAAACCCTGTAGAATCTATGGCTTTTTTTGCTTCCGGGGAAGGATGCAAAATATAGAGTTTTCTGCCCAAATCTTCTCCCAAATTAAAAGTTCCCAAAATTACCGTTAAACCGGAAGAATCCATAGCCGTTACCTCTTCCAAATCCAAAACAACATTTGTTTCCCGTATCAATTCAAAAAGTTTTAATTGTAATTCTTTAAAACTATAGGAATCTATGGCACCGGAAATTTCCAATAAAATATAATTTGCTCCTACTTTTTCTTGGATTTTTAACTGTTCCATAAATTATAACTCCTTTTTCAGGAATTTCATTGTTAACATGGTAACATCCGTTTCCTGTTTTTGCGAAATAAAAACTTGCATAGCTTCCAAAATAAACTGATTCATTTTTTCTGCGGAATAATTTAAATTTTCTACTATTAAGTCTTGTATTCGAGACTTTCCGAAAGTTTCATTACGAATAGATCGAGCCTCTATGAGACCATTGGTACAACAGAAGATAATATCCCCTACATTGATTTTTATCTTTTTCACTTTGATGTACTTATTGATATTATCCACAAATCCCAACACATACCCGTCGCCCTGAACTTCAATAACATTGTTGTAAGCTTTTGTGTACAGCATCAAAGTGGGAATACCACAGTTTATGTAATATAAATTGTTATCGGTGAAATCAATTAAACCAAAAACACCGGCAAAAAAAGTACCGCGAGGCATGTTATTTTTTATAAAAGCATTAACTTTTTCTACCAACTGTTTAAAATCGTGGGTTTCAGCTAAGTATGTTCTGATAATAGACTTCATAATTACCATAGACATACTGGCCGTTAAGCCTTTACCGCTCATAGAACCTATGATAAAGATGTGTCTGTTTTCATTCAATCGCAAGAAATCTATAAACTCGCCACCAATACTACGGGCCGGTCGCATAACGTATCCTACGTCTATGGAAGGATTCTTGATCAAATCCATATTTTGCTGGATAGATTGGATAACTTGATCAGACATTCTGATTTCCCGTTTAATTACGTCAATAATTTTTTCATTGGCTATACTGTTGATGTAATAACCGGCAACAAAAATGTATGGATATAATTTTTCCAAGGTAGCATGGTCATAAGAGTTGTATTCATTACCTAAATGTTTTTGTTCCAGTAAAATCATTCCGAATACTCGATGACCTTCAGTAAGTAAAATACAGCCCTCAGACTCTGTTTCAGCAAAAAACTCATCAATTTCCTTTTCAATACCATATAAGTTATGATCCGATTGAACCATATTTCTAAAGAAAATATTTGTGTTCGTAGAAAGCAATCTGTTAAAAAAGTTTTTGTCTGTCTGGATTGTTTTTATCCTACCATAGGAATTATAAATACTTTTAAACTCTGTACCATTATTCAAATACACTGTCAATCCAGGGGTTCCCAAATGAGTTTCAAAAATCGTATCAACAGCACGACAGAATTTTCGTAAAGAAGCATCATAGTCCAAATTGACAAAATCTTTTTCCATTTCTTTTTCAAAAGTTTGAGAAAAACCGGACTCTATTCTTCTGAAAGGCTTTTCCAACAATTGTACTATGATTGTAACACCCAATATTGTCGAAAAAATAACGACAATAAACAACAGAGGGAAAGACTCTCGATATGGCATAACAAGATAAAAAATAAAACCGCAGAACATACCCGGTGATATTTTTAGCAACAGAAGAGTCAAAGATTTATTGATCACATACTCAAAATCAAATAAAATGTCCAACTTTAAACTTCTGTAATATATCCACAAAGCCAAAGCAAATCCAAAGCCATGGAGCGAATTGAAAAAAGCTATTTTTGTTTCCAACGAATCAAAAACGGGGTTGATTGCCATAATAACGGCCAAAGAAACCAAATTATATAATAATTTCTCCCGATTTAATTTTCTCTTTGTATTATCAGGTCGAATAACAATATACAGAGCAGCAGCTAGAGGTAAAAAATAAAAGCAAAAAGATTTCCACAAATCTATCCATGTAAATCCCAAATCTTCAATAACAACAGGAGATGATAATAGTAGCCCCACATCTTTGCCAAAAGCTACAATCTCCAAATTCATAAACATAAAAAAAGTTATGATGGCGAAAATTAAAAATTTTAGCACAGAGATTCCTATATGAGTTGTTCCTTTAGGAAAAGCAACCACAGAGTTAATGAATCCCAGTACAAAGGCAGTTTCAAAAGAATAGGAAAGAACAGTAACAATGCGAATTGTTCCGATTTTATCAGTAAATAAAACCAAGGCTAATAAAACAGTCCTAAAAAAAACTGCTAAAATAAGAAACAATAAATTATTAAAAAAAATAATATTTTTTTTATCCAAAATTCTTTCAACGTAGAGAGAAATTCCAAACAATGAAAAAAACAATATTCCGTTTAGTATTAAAAAAATCATACCCTACCCTTCAACCTTAGCGACCAACATTGTTATATCATCCCGTAATTTCTGCTCGCCGGAATATGTCAGTACAAGAGACGAAACGTCGTCTACAAAATCTTTTGCAGACTTATATGCACTGTTTTTAATTGTGTTGGTAAGCAATGGAGTATCGCTGAGTTCTACACCTTGATCATTTATGGCTTCGGAAATACCGTCAGAGGCCATAAAAATCAAATCTCCGTGGAATAGTTTTCTTTCTTCGACTACAATATCATCCAAATCAATAATTCCCACAACGGAACAATTGGATGAAAGGGATTTAATCCTATATCCTGTAGGGGATTTTGTAACAATAACAGGATCGGAAATGGAAGCATTGACATATCGAATAGTCATTTTTTTTGTGTCTACGATACCGATAAACATAACGGTATATTTATCCTGCAATTGCATTCCTTTAATTGACTCATCAACAGCATGTATAACACTGACTAAATCTTCTTTGTTTTCTGCTGTTTTTACAGTGTTTACCACCAATCCCATAACCAAAGCAGCTGCCAGCCCTTTCCCGGAAACATCTCCCAACATCAAAAGGGTCTTATCCTCATCCAAGGGCAACACTGTATAATAGTCTCCAGAAACATTTACTAAGGGGCGGAAATATACAGCCAAATCCAAGTGAGCCACTTCGGGCATAAATTCCGGTAAAAAGGATTTTTGCACATCTGCCAACATGGCCCATTCCCGAGACAACTCAATAATTTCTGTCAAATTATTTATAATCCTCTGACGGGTTAAGAAACGCTCCAATTCCTCGTATAATCGCATATATACACCGGTATCAAAGAGATGAGTATAATTACAAAAGACATAAAACTGATACTTACCCTTTACGAGGAAAAAACCTCTAGCAGTAGAAATTTTACTGGAAAGCCCGAACGATGAATCTAAAAAATAGTACCCGTCTTTGAATGAACTGGTAAAGTGTTCTTGTATGGTGGCTATCAGATTGGGGTTGCTGGTCAATTTACTGGAACTGTTGTAAATCACGTATTTTGTTTCGCTGTCAATGAAGAGAACAGAACAATCTCCTTTCATCTCCAAAATATCAATAATGGCAGAAAAAAAGTCATCCAAAGTATAGCAGTAATGCAATCGTTCGATAAAGGTTGTTATGATTCCTGTACTTTTTTTATGAAAACATTTTACTTCCAGTTTTGCATCTATACGTCTGCTAACTAAAACGCCTAAGTACTGCAAAACGATATAAATCACGGTCACCATTATCATGATAAACAAGTTGGAACCTTCAGGCACCAAAAACAAAGACAGTAGCAAAAATGCAATGCAAACGACAACGTTTATTATCCCAAAATATACCCGACGTTCAACTTTATACATGTAAGCTCCCGAAAACCTAGTTTTTAAAAAACCCGAGTTCCATTGTATCACAGGTAAAAAAAAAATAAAAGAAATAAAACTTAAATAAACAAAAAAACCTCCCTAGATACCTCTCGGTAACAGGAAGGTTTTTACTGGATATCTTACGACGGTTATGAGCCTAGGGAAGATAAAGATACCGGTTTAGGTGAATCTGAAGGAGCCTCCAATTTCATAAACTCCTCCATCAGCTCTCTTTGCCGTGAACCAAGTTTAGCTGGCACATCTATTAAAACTTTTATATACATGTCACCTACTCGTTTGGTACCGGTTACGGGAACTCCTTCGTCTTTAATACGAAGCATCTTACCGTGCTGCGTACCGGCCGGAATCTTCATCTTTATCTTCTTCCCATCCAAGGTAGCAACATATAAATCCGTGCCCAAAATAGCCTGACTTACGGAAATTCTGATTGCACAGTACAAATCATTTCCGTCCCGCTCAAAATAAGCATGACGGGCCACATGG
>JAHLFV010000105.1 GCA_018883625.1 Candidatus Treponema excrementipullorum | reverse complement strand
GGAATATTATCAATAACCGTATAAATAACGGTGCAACCTTCTTTGATAAATGAATTCCCTTCGTCCAAAAGATTTTCAGGAAGGAGGATTCCGGCACTTTCCATGAGTTTAAGATTTCCGGCAGAAACAGTCTTTCCTTCAACCTTGCCGGAAACCCCGCCTCCGGGAACCACTATAAAATCCTCGCAAGGGGAAAGCTTTCCACCTTGTTTTTTATAACTTCCTGCAACAGCCTTTCCCAAGGGGTGTTCCGAAAACTGCTCCGCCGAAGCCACAATGCGGAACAAATCTTCTTCCGTAAAACCGGAAAGAACACTGAAAACCTTTACAACCTTTGGATTTCCGTAGGTAAGAGTTCCGGTTTTGTCAAAGGTGATTTTTGTCACCCCGGAAAGCCTTTCCAGGGCATCCCCCTCCCGGATTAAAAAACCGTGTTTTGTGGAATTACCGATTGCAGCCATTATTGCCGTAGGGGTTGCCAAAACCAGGGAACAGGGACAGAACACAACAAGAATTGTCACCGCCCGGATTATTTCCCCGGTAAAAGCCCAGGTCAAACCTGCGGCGGTAAGGGCCGTAACCACAATCCAGGTTGCCCAACGGTCTGCAAGCCCCACGATTTTTGCCTTTCCTGCATCTGCAGACTGAACAAGGCGAATCATCCTTTGAATCGAACTGTCCTCACCTACTTTGAGAGCTTCCATTTCAAAAGCCCCAAACTGATTAACCGTCCCGCTGGAAACCTGGTCCCCCACAGTTTTATCTACGGGCAGAGATTCTCCCGTCATGACAGCCTGATTAACCGAAGTCTCCCCTTTAAGTATAACCCCGTCTACAGGAACGGTCTCCCCGGGAAGCACCCGGATAATCTGACCCGGTAAAACCTCCTGGGCAGGAATGATTTTTTCCCCGTCAGGAGTAATGATTCTTGCAGTCCTTGGGGTAAGATGAACAAGTTTTTCGATTCCTGCCCGGGCCTTTGCTACGGTAATGTCTTCCAGCAAGGCTCCCAGTTGCATAATAAAGGCAACCTCTCCGGCGGCAAAATCTTCCCCGATACATATAGAAGCAATCAGCGCCATTGAAACCAGCACATCCGCCTTAATGTCAAAGGCTGTGACAAGACCGATTATTGCCTCCATCACAATGGGAATTCCGCACAAAACCACCGCAATCCAGGCAGGATTGAAAGGAAGGGGAAATGGCTCAAAAATACTTGCAAGCAATGCAAGGGCGGAAATAACAAGAAAAGCTATATCCTTTTTTATTCCCCCCAAGCCCAGAATATATTCGGTTTTTTCTGCTATTGAATTGACAATCTTACTAGACAAGGGAACTCCTTTTTACGGTTTAAATAAAACCGGCTGTTACAGTGTATACCCATAGGGGTATATGTATACACTACAGCATAAAGAAAAACCTGTCAAGAAAAACTCATGTAAGATTGGAGAACCTTTCCACTGCTTTAGTAAAACTTTCTATGGTTTTATCCGGATCACCGTGTTCAATTCCGTCCCGGACACAGTGCTTTATATGCCCCTCCAGCACAACCTGACCGACCCGGTGCAATGCGGACTTGGCTGCGTTAATCTGGGAAAGAACATCCTCGCAGGGAATATCCTGGTCCACCATCCGGTCAATAGCCTGAACCTGCCCAATTATTTTTTTTAGCCTGCGGTGAAGGTTTTCCCCGTCCATACACTGCTTCATTGGAACCTCCGGAAAAAAGATATCCTATTATACCACTCAACCATTTTTTTTCAAAGAGAGGAAATTAGAGGAAAATACATTAGAATATTAATGCGGTGCTCGGATGTAATTTCTTAAGCTATACCATATAGGACAGTTTGTGTAAAACGCTTAGCCCCAGGGCCGCTGATTTCTGCAAGGGTAATATGTTCCGCCTCTGCAAGAGCCACAAGACTTTCACAAATTTCTTATTTTGAATCAAGTCGCAACACATAAGTATCTTTAAATTTTCTGTATTCCATGAAGTACCTCCCGGATGATAAACAGTCTCTACTGTATTCTCCGATTATTTTATAACATATTGTGGTTTTGAAAACAGTAAAATAAGGTTTGCCCGCTAGCCGACACTAACTGAAGTTATGCCAATATAGCATTGGATAATTATACAGAAGAGAAACAGCATAGCAGTTAACAGATTGATAATCAGAATATTGCATAGATTGATAATATGCCTTATCATATCTAGAGTATGTTGATTATAGTTTTATTTAATATCAGAACGGGGGTGTTGGATGGCTAATCTAAGAAATTTGGGTTATAAAATCAATATATTATTCAATAACAGTTCTACTAGAAAACAGGAATTTTGCAAACAAATGAATTTCTCTCAAACAGACTTGGATCGTCTTTTATTTGGCCGTCTAGCCCTTAATCCGAGTCAAATCGCTGCTGTTGCTGACTTTTTTTCAATAACCCAGGAAGAGCTTGTATCTTACAAAAACACTGATTTTTATAAAAATATGACCCACTGCATGAGTCCTTTCTCTTCCCAAGAACATTGTGATGAAATTTTAGACTTAATTGATACCTACATTGACATAAAAGAAGCTCTGTAAGCAGGAAAGGAGAGGAAAATATGATAAAGAATATCGTAGCTCTTCCTGATACTGTTGTAAATTCCATATCGGAATTTATAAAAGAAAAAAGGATTGTTACCGATCCGTTGATAAAAGATTCTATTTTTTCATTGTTAGAAGAACAGTGTACAGTTTTATATTATCCACAAAATGATGAAGAAAATGACGGATTCCATGTTCAACGAATAATAAAAAACAATCTTGAGCATTTTGTATATATAAATACCCATAAAGCAATAGAAAAACAAGTTTTTACCGCAGCTCATGAACTTGGTCATATTATGCAACTTGCGGAGTATCTGACAGCTCACAGCCAAGACTATTCAGAAAAATACGAAGAAAACTGTATGAACAGATTTGCTGCAGACATCCTTATGCCAAAAGAAATTTTTTTAGCACGTGTTCGAGAAAATTATAAACACTATAGTACCGGAAATAATATTATCACCAAGGACAACCTTTTAAAATTTTCGATTTATTTAATGGACTACTTTCTTGTTCCATTTAAAGCTGTATTAATCCGCTTATTTGAAATAGAGTTTTTACAAAAAAACTTACTAGGTGCGCTTGAGTCAAAGACTCACAAAATATCCTCCACCGAAGGTTAATTTAGGGTAGTTAAAAAGTCAAGAATTCAATTCAGATAAAACACGACTATAAAAAATAGAGCCTGCCTTTACAGGTACAGGCTCCGTTCTATAACAAAATATACTTTTTTAGTTTGATTTATAAAGCGGTCCTATTGTACCGACATAGAGAACTTTTTGACCATTTTGATATTGAAAATAATACGGGGTCACAGAAGAATCAGAGGATTTAACATAAATATAATTCTCATCAACCTTTTCAAGAGTAAGAACACTTCGTACAGGATACGAATTTACATCCTGTACCTGTCTATCGAATATTATACTACCTGATGAAAATACATAAGCTACCCGAGCTTGGACATCCCCAGTTCCAAAATTTACTGTAACAAAGTTTCTCTCATCATAGCCTTCTGTTTTCCATGTGCCAATTAAATTTTCAAGGGGAGTTGCAGATGGCTTTTCATTTGAACCAAAAGCACCTTCAATAAGCTCACAACTGCTCAATCCCCCCAACAACAAAACTAAAACACACAAAAATAGCACAGATATTTTTTCATATCCTTCTCCTTAGTTTTTTCGTATGCAAAAGATAGTATCAAAGATAATTTATATGTGCAAGAAGAATCTTTACCTAAATCATAGCTCTCCTCATTATTCTGACAAAAATGTGATGTTAGAATAAAAATTTCTATCCTAACAGGATATACTATGTTTAATAAATTTTTCTGAGCGGTCCTTCAAAATTTATAATCTATTTATTGGGTTATAAATACTTGATTTACTTCCGTAATGTTCTATAATGGTAACCATGAAAGTAGGAATACGCACGTCCTATATTTCATTATTAAATACATATCCCTTTGAATTAAAAGGAAAGGAGCTTTATTATGAAGCATTGGAACAAAGTGCTGTTGTTTACCGTTGCCACTGTTCTTGCTGCGGTATTTATTAGCTGTAAACCCGTTACTGGAGGCACACAGGGGGGGGGGGCAGAATAATCCACCGGCAGGACCTACTGTTGAATCTGTGACTATTTCACAGACAAAGGTTACTCTTGAGGTGAATAGAATGCTCACTCTGAATGCATCTGTTCTCCCCACCGGAGTAGATGCAAGTATATTGTGGACATCATCTGATGAATCTGTAGTATCTGTTACTGGAACAGGCGAAATTACTGCACATAAAGCAGGTTCTGCAGATGTAACAGCAACTGCAAAGGCAGATACCTCAAAAACAGCTGTATGTAAAGTAACTGTTGTTCCTGAAGGAGAGGGTATACCAGCTACAAGCATAACACTATCTGCCCAAGTATTGAATTTAGGGGTCGGTGAAACAAAGTTGCTCAGCGTAACCGTCAGCCCGGATAATGCCGTTATGCCCGAACTAACTTGGGCATCTAACGATGAATCTATCGTACGAGTTTATAACGGAAATATAATTGGTATTAGAGAAGGTTCAGCCATGGTTACCGTTTCTACTGTTACAGGAGGATTAACTGATTCATGTCAAGTAACAGTAAGCCCCCGTACCGGTATTGAAGGCAACTGGCAATCTTATGGACCGTACTATGTTATCACTGCTGATACTATTACCACCGGCAGTTACGGAGTAACCGGATTCGTTCCTAATAATCTATATACGTACACAAAGTCCGGTAATGAGACTAAGGGAACCGTAACGGTAACTCTTCAAAGTATATGGAATAATGATGACAATAAATACGATACTGTAGATGAGTACTATGAAACAATGATAAAACAGTTGAAGGAAAGTATGAGTAGTTCTTTGCGTGATGCTGTTCTTCCTTTTGTAGATTTTGCTCCCTCTGATGATCCCTCCGTTCCCTCTGAAGAGGATATTGAAATTGGTTTACAGCGTTTTATTGATATGTTAGAGTCTATTTCTGTTGAAATGAATATGACTTTTGACGAAAGTAATCTTACCGAAGCAAACCTTGATAAGCCGGTTCCCCAAGATGTTCAAGATCTGTATATAGCCTATGGAAAAATGATGCAAGAAGAAGATAAAAAACCTCATACTTATGAATATGAAGTTACTGATGATGGAGTCAACCCTCCAATGATTCAGTTCATCAAGGTCTATGACACAACAAAGAAATGGTTTGAGCAGACAGGTGGACAGTTTTCTAATGGATCTGGTGTAAATTTTGATCCACAAGGCAAACGCTTATCCATATGGGATCAAGATCAAAATACTCAAACTAATATTAACTTCTCTTCTGTCACAGAAACAGAACTAACAGATGAGAATTCCGGCAAATGGACTGCCAACTGGAATGAATCTAACCTCACTCTCACAAGTCCAAGCATGGCTATATATACATTGGAATGGAGTGGATATTATCTATTCTGAAGCATTTTCTGTAACTTTAGTAAGTTGTAGTCAAGATGTTCAGTGCAGGAACTACCTCATTCGGGTCTAGCATTCCTGTTCTGTAGTTCCACTACAACATTTTCTGAAGTTTTATTCAGGACATATTTTAAAGACAGTTTTCCTTTTGGGAAACTGTCTTTTTTCATTATCACCCCATTGGTATATTTCCCGTAAAATTTCCGTAAACCATATACGGATTAATAAATCAAAAACAAAGGGGAACTTCGGCATATACAATACAGTGCCTGCTGTTCCCCGCAAAAGTATGTTTAATCCTCTTTTACGTCCGTCGAATTAGTCGGATGTACGTCATAATCCCGGACGGCTTTTGCCACTGTTCCCGACAGAAACAGCAAGGCCACAAGGTTAGGAAAGACCATCAAACCGTTAAATAAGTCGGAAAGGTTCCACACTACATCGATTTTAAGCAAAGAACCTACTATAATGCAGATAACTACAAGCACGGCATATACTTTGGTTGCCTTGGTACCGAAGAGAGCTTTTACGTTGACTTCTCCGAAAAAGTACCAGCCCAAAATCGTCGAAAAAGCGAAAAAAAACATACAGATTGCAATAAATGCATTCCCGAAAGAACCGAAGGTTACGCAAAATGAAGCTTGTGCCAAAGCGGAACCTTCCAAGGCTCCTTTTACTCCTGCTTGAAGCTGTCCGGAAGTCAGTATAACCAAAGCTGTCAGTGTTAACACCACAAAGGAATCAAAGAAAACACCCTGCATAGCTATCATACCCTGTTCTTGAGGACGTTTTACCTTTGCCAAAGCGTGGGCGTGAGGAGTAGAGCCCATACCTGCTTCGTTGGAAAACAAACCTCGGGCAACACCAAAACGCATGGCTTCCCGGATGCCTATACCTACGGCACCACCAAGAACGGCAGAAGGCTTGAAGGCACCCACAAAAATAGAGCGAAAGGCTTCCAATACATGGTCATGCTGAATAACAAGAATAACCAGACATCCCACTACATAGATAACAGCCATAATCGGCACCAGTTTTTCCGTTACAGAAGCAAGGCGTTTTACTCCTCCAAGAAAAATAAAGGCGGCAACAGCTGCAATACATATCCCCACAATCCATCGGGGCACACCAAAAGCTGTATAAAAGGAATCGCTGATGGAGTTTGCCTGTACCATATTACCGGCAAATCCCAAAGCAAAGATAATGGCAACGGCAAAGAATCCGGCAAGAAATTTTCCGAATCCGTTGGGAAATCGAGCTTTGATATAATAAATAGGACCGCCGGTTACGTGCCCGTCCTTATCTTTTGTTTTGTATATTTGGGCAAGTACAGCCTCTCCGTAGATTGTAGCCATCCCCAAAAAGGCAGACAACCACATCCAAAAAATGGCTCCGGGACCCCCGGAATATAGTGCAGTGGCACATCCTACTATGTTTCCTGTTCCTACCTGGGCTGCGATAGACGTTGCAAGAGCCTGAAAAGAAGACATACCGTGACGGTCGGCTTTCTTTCCGTTTAGAGAAAATGACCCAAAGGCAATACGTAATCCGGTACCGAATTTTCTGACTTGAATGAATTTTGTTCGCAGGGAAAATATAAGACCTGTTCCCACCAATAAATACAACAACAAGTTGTTCCACACAAAACCGCTGACAGAACTGATAATCTGCGACAGCTCTTCCATTTTTCTTACTCTCCTTATCTGTAAATACGACAGTATCGACTGACAGAAAAGCTATGGGAAAACAGAATATACCGCCATTCCATTCTTTGGTGGTGGGAAAACAGTTTTCTTACGCACTCTGTCCTTTTGCCTGAGAGATTCGTCCCCGTTTTGTAACGGGGATTTTGCACCTTCGGCACTCCCTTCGGCGTTGCTATAAACGTTGCTGTCAGCCTTACCGGGGAGATTCTCCAGAGCCACATCCATTCATAGTCTTTACCCCCTTTGAAAACGGGGGCACCTGAGAGTTTTACTCCTTCGGCAGGACATAACATGTCCTTTTTCCTACGAACTTCATTTGTCGATAGTTTTTTTAGTCCCGGAATTTGCACGCCGAAACTAAAAAATCCTTGTCATTTTGTTTCCCTATCCTACTATGAAGTTTCATAAGTGTCAAATATTATTACGCCTGTAATAACTGAATTATATGTAAAGTTTTTATTTTTTTAACTGTTAGCTGCTGTTATACAATCACAGGTTAATTCATCAAGACATTTTTGAGCTGCTTTTGATAACACCTGATACCGTTTCCAGATAACCACAGCCTCTGACTGAACAGCCGGCACAAGGGGGCGAAAGCACAAGGTATCGGACTCTCCCACATTGATTATATTGTCAAAGTATAACTTTTTCCTATGATTATCTATTATAAATAAGTATTTGCTATTATCAAGACTCTTCTATATATTATGTGTATAGACACATAGTGGGAGGTTAAAAATGACAACCATTTGTAATCAAACGTTTGATCAAGAACGGGCACTATACGGTATAGACGGTATAACTGCGGAAGATTGTTCCTTTGACGGTCCTGCCGACGGAGAAAGTGCGTTCAAAGAAGGTAAAAATATTCAGGTGAACCGTTGCTTTTTTAATCTGCGGTATCCTTTTTGGCACGATGATGTTCTTACTATCAACAACAGTGAAATGACGGAACTGTGCCGTGCAGCTCTTTGGTATTCAAAAAATATCATAATCGAAAATACTACCATGCACGGTATTAAGGC